>DAOWNN010000222.1 GCA_030642585.1 Bacteroidota bacterium
AGAGTTCAAACCGTCCAGGGAATTTTTCAAAATACTCCAGCGGATCAGCTCCTCCTTTTATTATCCAGTAAAGGTCAAGCTCCATACAAACAAGTGAGGGATCGGTTTGCTGTACAAGCAAATCATAGGGAACAATTCCATCCATCATTTCAAACTCAAAGGCATGATTGTGATACCCAAACCTGATTCCCAGTTTATTAAAGATCTCTCCAAAATCATTATACCTCTCTGCTCCTCTCCTGTAATCATCAAGTCTATTGTGAGTCATAGATGGCTGAACTACATATTTGAGTCCCGCCTCAGCAGTATCTTCTGCCACCTCATGAACATTTTTTTCGGTAACATTCACATGACTGCTTAAAAGTTTCATGCCAAATGACTCAACTGCGGTTTTAAATTCAGCTGGTTTCATACCATACATCTGCCTGTTGGAATAGCTGGCTCCTTCCAGTACCTGATATCCTGTTTCAGCTACAGAGCCCAGAGTCATCATCGGATCATTTTTCATATCATCCCTGACTGTATACAAAATAAGTCCGTACGGAAATTGAGAAGATCCTATGCAGGACAAATTGGGGATTATCATACTGCCAACTGCCATTATAGAAGTGGTTTTAAGAAAATTTCTTCGGCTGGTCATAATTCATCAGTTTTTTGAATCAATGTTTGACAGAATAAATGTATGAAATTTTTTTTATATCCAACTGGTACATATCTAAGCTATCTTTCATTATTACCTTAAGGCCTGACTATAAAACTAATTCTACTAATTATCTAATAAAAATGAGCCAATGAAATGCTATGACAACTAATTCTAATAAAAATGTGTTGTAAAACATAAAAATTTTATAATTTTGACATCCTCTATTAATCATTTCAAAAAAATAAAACATGGATACAACCGGAATAAGTGGCCATACAAGTGCTAATGAAGGCAGATATGGTCTTGACTATCTGAATCTGAAAAACCTGAATAATGTTTACTGGAATTTGTGCACCGCAGCTTTGTATGAAAGAATTGTTCAACGCAGGGAAGGGCTGTTATCTCACCTCGGACCTGTAGTGGTTAAAACAGGAGCGTATACAGGGAGATCTCCTAATGACAAATTCATAGTGAAAGAGCCCGGAACTGAAAAAAAGATTTCCTGGGGTACTGTAAACAGGCCATTTAAAGAAACTCAATTTAAAAACCTCTGGAACAGGGTGCAGGCATACCTTCAGGGTGATGATATTTTTATACAGGATTGTTATATCGGAACAGATAAAAATCACCAGGTTCCCTTGCGCATTATTACGGAGTATGCCTGGCATTCACTTTTTGCAAGAAATATGTTTGTAAATATTGTTGATCTGGAAGAATTGAAAAATCATGTTCCTGATTATACCATAATTGATCTTCCAAAGTTTCATGCCCTCCCTGAATTAGACGGCACTAATTCTGAAGCCTTTATTCTGGTGAACCTGGCAGAGAAACTTATTTTAATAGGAGGAACCAGCTATGCCGGAGAGATCAAAAAGTCTGCTTTTTCTCTCATGAATTTCCTGCTGCCTGAAAAAGATATTCTTCCCATGCATTGCAGTGCCAATGTTGGAGTTGAAGGAGATACTGCTTTATTTTTCGGCTTATCGGGAACCGGGAAAACAACTCTTTCTGCAGATTTAACCCGCGCACTGATTGGAGATGATGAACATGGCTGGAGTGATGATGGGGTCTTCAATTTTGAGGGAGGATGCTATGCCAAAGTTATCAGGCTGTCTGAAGAAGCAGAGCCTTCAATTTATGAAACTACAAGAAGATTTGGGACAATCCTGGAAAATGTTGCCATTGATTCATATTGCCGTAAGCCAGACCTGAACGATTCATCTTTTACAGAAAATACAAGGGCATCATACCCTATTTCTCATCTCGATAATATTGTTCCCGAGGGAAAGGGAGAGCATCCAAAGAATGTTATATTCCTTACTGCCGATGCGTTTGGGGTGCTGCCTCCTCTGTCAAAATTAAGTCCTGCACAGGCCATGTATCATTTTCTTCTTGGCTACACAGCTAAGATTGCCGGTACTGAACGCGGTATTACGGAACCACAGGCAACATTCAGCACCTGTTTTGGTGCTCCGTTTATGCCCCACCACCCCAGTGTATATTCCAGGTTGCTGGGAAATAAACTAAAGGAACATGGTTCTTCCACCTGGCTGGTTAACACAGGATGGACAGGTGGACCTCATGGTACCGGAGAACGAATTTCCATAAAATATACACGAGCCCTTTTAAATGCCGCCATTGAAGGCAAGCTTGATGATGTTGAGTTTGAAACTGATCCGATCTTCGGACTTCAGATACCAAAGTCCTGTCCCGGGGTACCTTCAGAAATACTTATGCCACGAAATACATGGAAAGATAAGACCGGTTATGACAAGAAAGCAAAGGAACTTGCCAGTATGTTTAAAGAGAGTTTTAAGCAATACGAAGAATTTGTAACTCCTGAAGTGGTAAAGGCCGGGCCTTTGGCATAAAAGATCATGATATTGGGAAAAAGGCTGTTCCACAGGAATAGCCTTTTTTTTTATGCAATTTTCCCTGAAGAAAACTAAAATACACAAGGACCCCGGAGGGGTCAAATTCAGATAGCCACAGTTACGTCTGTGGTCCAGGTATAACATTATAGGATGCAACCCCGGATGGGGTTGAAGTTTTATTAAGTTATAAGGTACTTTTCATCAAACCCAATACT
This sequence comes from Bacteroidota bacterium, assembly GCA_030642585.1. GTDB lineage: Bacteria > Bacteroidota > Bacteroidia > Bacteroidales > VadinHA17 > JAYEGO01. Next base: position 2,733 of record DAOWNN010000222.1, read on the forward strand.
ATGTTCTTCGTATAGTGCCATCAACTCATCCCTAAATGAAAACTTCTTATGATGGTTCTCCTGGTCTTTAACATATTGTATTAACGAACTTTTACTGGATTGGGTATAAGTAAATGCACCAAAACCAACTTGCCAACCAGGAAATCGTTGAAATGAAACTTTCTCGCGTACCATCATTTCATGTGATGCCTTCTTTATATCCTTAACTAAATAGGACAATGCTATAGTAGGATGCAGATCAAATACAATATGGATATGATTGCTGTAACCCCCAACCAGATGCGGGTAACATTTTTTGTTCCATAATACTCCAGCAATGTAGTTATAGAGTATTTCCTGATTTACTTTTGTTAAGAAAGATGTATAATCTTTACTTCCGAATACTACCTGATAAAGAATTTGTGTGTAGGTTGAAATGGTTTATTATGATTTAAACACAAGTTAATCCATAAATCCGACAAACTTCAACCCCATCCGGGGTTGTGTATGTATGTATTGCATAGATACCCCGGTCGTAACCGGGGCTATCAGACTTCAAGCCCTCCGGGCTTGTTAATAAATATAACCTGCCTTAAATCTTCTCTAGCTAATTTGTCACATCATTAGAACAATAAGTCATGCTTACCTCACAAGTCCTCTTTATGCTTCTCCGACTTTATATAGCGGATATTCAGTATAGCACTGATCTTTCCCGCCTCCCTGTCAGCCTGCTCATAGCTTTTGAATTTTTGCAAAGGAATTCTCAACTTCAAATGATTTCCAAGCAACATGATCCTGTAATCCTTTTTATAAATATCCAGACTTCGATTACTCCGGCTATAAGTTCTGTAATGAATTACCGGCTCGGCTACCTGAATTTGATCATACAAATCAAGATCCTGCCACTTTCCTGATTTCAAGAAGCCAAAATATGCAATATAGCTTCTTACTTTCCTCAACTCAAGATCCACCTGTGTTCCTGAAGATGAAAAGGCGACAAAAGCACCAACCAGAATAGGAATCAAAGCACTCACCGGATTTTCCAAAACAAAAAAAGCCGGTACTCCTGAAAGAATGAGGATATAACCGGCAAACGTACCGGAAGGGCCGAATATTTTATCCAGTTTATGTTCCATACAAAATATTCTAGGTCCAGTCCAGTAGTCTTTTCTCCCCTTCCAGTCCCTGTATTTCAGAAACCTCCTGGGAGACTTCTATAACCCCCTTGTATTTACCTCCATTATCATACATGGCAAAATACTGGATTAAAATCAATTCGTCTTTGATCCTTATCCAGAAACTTGCCTTATCTTTTTCACCGGATTTAAAAGCCTCAATAATTTTCTCCACAACATGAACGCTTTCCGGGGGATGGCAATTATGAACATCCCGGCCAATGATAGCATTTGTTCTGGGGAAGATTCGCTTTTTTGGGGTAGAAAAGAATTTCACCTTGTTGTTTTCATCAACAAACGTAATATCAACCGGCAAGTGATTGAAAAGCAAAACAATTTGCTCCGCAGTCAAATTGCCACTTTTTAAATTGATATTATGTAAATCTATATGATCTGAAGATTGCTCTTCACCTGTTTTCATCACAGGGGTATAATATGGAAAACCAATTTCAAGACTATCCTTAAATAAAGAGTTGAGATCATCTGCCAGGGATATTTCTTCCAGATAAGGGAATAAAATTCTCTCTTCACGAAAAATAATTGCATACATATTAAAGAAAATATCCCCAAATAAACGGTTAACCGGTTTTAGCTCAATTCTTTCAGCTAAAAGATGTTGATTTAGATCCTTTAAATTTCTTCTTATATCATCATGAAACGACCACATTAGCTGAAGACATCTGTACTCGTCAAAATGATTCTCAATAAAGGGGAAAAGAACATTTTCCTTGACCTGGTAATACTTTTCATATTCCAGAATCCCCGAAACAATTTCAGCCAATTGTTTCTTTATCATAATATCAAGGGGAGTTTTATTCAATTGTTTAAGTAGGGGTCGGATTGACTTCAGTCGC
>DAOWNN010000134.1 GCA_030642585.1 Bacteroidota bacterium
CACTCTTTAACAGGGGCCATTGTGAAAGCTCTCTCCTGGGTAGTTCGGCCCTTTACGCTGATCAATGCTTTGAGGATGGTGATATTAAACTTAAGCTCCGCACCATTTTTACCCTGTATGCTCCATGTACCAATTTCACTCTTTAAAGGACTGGAAAACCTGAACCACTCTGTGTCGTCTACACTAAGGTAACACCATTTTTTTGCAAGATACATTTTATGTCACATATGCGAATTTCTCTAACCGGAGTCTCCACACGCAACCTTTTACCTGTAAAATACCTCTTGGGTTTATAAGCCAAAGGAATTCAAATGAAAAGTATCTTAAAAATATTGGTTGTTGCCTTTTTTCTTCTCTGTTTATTCTTGTTTAAACCGAGACAGGATATCGTATTTGCAGCCATTGATAAGTCACAATATATATGGCTATTTGAAGAAGACAGAGACTTTGAGCTTTGTGTTGAAGAAAACAAAACATTCACAGGTACCTATACAATATCGAAGGATACGGTTTTTCTTTTGTACCGGGAACATTTGGAGTACTCAACAAATAACCGGAATTCCAGGCGACCGGAATCCAGTAAGATCCTTCCCCAAAAGCTATATATAAATGAAAGTGCCTCAAATATCAGATCAACTGATGGCAAATCGTTTTCTGCTGAGATCTATAAAGATATGCGACATAAGTTATACAACAGTACACCATACAGCATAAGCGAATTGAGTTGTCAGAAAGCACAATTTTTAGCCGTAGGGCCACTTAGAGAAGATTGATGTTAAACAGTTTGAATTTCATTTTGTTATATGCTTAACAATTATCAGATTACTTGCTTTTACACCATTTTAGAGCATCTTTCATATCTTCAAAAAGCTTGCATTGCCAGGAAGTTTCAGCCATAAAGTTACTATACTGAATAATCATTTTCTTGATATAAGGGTTTTTTGAAACAAGAGCAATTTTAATATTTCTATTCCAATACATTGAACTCATATCAAGTGTTGCAATAATTTTAATCTGGTCTTCTTCAATTTCTTCTACTCTCTTTATCTCTTTTGTATATCGAAAATCCCATAATTGATACTCCATTGAATCAAACCTTGGATCTCCGATTATTTTTTCATTGATCCGCATAACCTGTTTGACAGATGGTTTTTCTATAAAATTTATAATCACATTGTTATTGTTCCAGATAATATTATAACTCATGTTTTTAAAATATTCTATTAAACATTTATTGAGGAATTTTGAGCAAGTTATAAATAATAGATATTTTTCAATATGGAAGCCAATCCAAATTGGCACATTTGCGAACCCGATCCACAAACCAATACTACTTTTTGCAAAAGAGCCAATTTCCCTTTTCATTTTATAGTATTGCAACATGAATGAAAGCATACTGAAAGGGATATTAATTTTTGGTATTATTCAGGCTTTTTTCTTTTCGTTACAGTATTCAACGAAGAATAACAAAACAGTGTCAGATAGAATTATTGGTTTATGGTTGCTTATTCTGGCAACCCAAATCCTTTTTATAGTTCTGAACCTAAACAATCAAAACAAAACCGGTTTTTTGTTTATTACCAATTTTCAGCTTTTGTTCACTTTATTGCATGGTCCATTCCTATTTCTATATGTGAAAAAGTTGGTCTTTGGAGAACGCTCTTTTACAAAGAAAGACACTTATCATTTTATACCTTTTATTATTGTTGCAGGTTTAAGCCTGATCTTTTATTTTATAAATATTGATAATGAAATGTTTATAAAAGGAATTGCTATTACCGGAGTAATTTCAGGTTTATTATATTGTTTTATTACACTTACTTTATTACAAAAACACAAAGGAAGAATTAAAAAGAATTTTTCATACACAGAAAGAATAAACCTGAACTGGCTGTTGAATTTAACTATTGGGCTATTAACCATTTGGGTCGGGGCATCTGTTCTTGTTATTCTCAGTCGTTTTTGCAGTATTAATTTACCGCTAACATGGTTTTTTATAATTGTTCCTGTGTTCATTTTTTACATTGGTTTCTTTGCAATAAGGCAACAAATTATTTACACAGCACCTGTAACAATAACACAAAACAAGGTTTCTGTTTCAACAACCAAAATGCTGGCGAAAGCATCTAATAGTTATTATAAATCTTGGCATCCTATAGACCATATCGAATTCAAATGGACAAAAGGAAAACCAATGGAATCGGGTTCCAGCTGGTATGGTAAAGAAATTGTTAGGGGGATAGTATTTGAATTAAAGGGTACTGTCGGAGAAGTTATTCCAAACAGAAAAATTGTTCTCAAATATTCATTTCCTGTATCATTCGTTGCTCCTTGGTTTGAATGGTCGATAGAACCTAAAGGCTCAATATCTGTTTTTACAGCCAGAAGCTATTTAAGAGCCGGTGTATTTTATCTAAAATATTTTAAAAAAGAAATGGAGCCTAAACTTGAAATGCATTACCACCATGTAAAGGAAGAAGGAGAAAATCTAAAAAAAATATTAGAAAGCTTGTAGTATTTGAAACAGATAAAACTTGTATTCAGCTCATCTATTTGTAATATTTGAGCCGAAGAGATGTCACAGCCTTTATCCGAAGAAATCGAGGCCTGTATACTTTTTTAATTTAAGTTGAAATTCAATCCAATCATTACATAAGGCATAAACCTGGGTTGGCCTATTGCCTTATCAGCATCCTTGTATGTAAAAGGAGTATCATCGTTTGCGTTGTCATTTCTTGGATTCACGTTATCATTATCGGGACTGTATGAGGTGTCATGCCCATGTAAAGTACTTGGAAAATAGTAATCGAGTCCAAGAACTATAACAAGATTAAGATTTTGAGCCATTTTAAAATGACTTTCAATACCTCCTCCAGCTCCCCATTGCTGCGATGTTACATCAAAATCTTCATTCCCACCAATATATTTGAAATTCCCCTTAAAAGAGGATCCCCTGGGACCAAGAATGATGTAAGAATGATTTAGCCCGAAAATTGATTTGGGAAACAAAAAATCAAGTCTGTAATCTATTGATCTTCCTGTTTTTTCAGGTGCTCCATTTGTGGCATTATTAATGAATATACGACGGGCATCCGCTGCATTACCCGGGTTGATAATGCTGTAACCAACCCCAAAACGAAGTTCAAACGGGAGCTCATTCGTAAAATTATGAAGTGTTGCATTTGCTTGAATACCATATCCCCTATTATATCCAGCTAGAAATCCAGCAGAGAATTTTGAGGGACCCTTGACTTCTTCCTGTCCATAAGATGTGGAACCAATACCAATAACAAGTATGTATAGTAATACTAATATCTGTTTTGTTTTCATTCCATAGAATTATAGTGACTGATCAGTAATTACATGGCCAATCTATAACGCTAAATTCTAAAATATGTTTTATGACTATGATACTTTTCTGGTAGTATAGATGTGGACTTACCCCATTCTTAATGCTTCTTCTTACTTGCACGGGCTGCACGTACCAGGTAATTGATTAGTGGGCGGAAAAGATCAGGAACGCTTCCATCATTCAATTCAAGAGTCCTCTTCTTTCCCATATGTTCGATTGTGATGTTATAATAGAACTGATCGGGCATATGAACGAATCTGTTATCAAATGTGATAGCCTCGAAAAACCCTGAATGAACAATCAATCGTTTTAATTCCTCTGCTTCCCCGGGGGCTAATTCTCTGCTGTCCATTTCAATACTGGTCGAAATACCGGTAAATCCACCAGATCGCTCAAAGTATATATGGAATTGTTCCTGATCCATTTGTTCCTTAAGAATTGCTGCCATCGAACAGACTATGCAATATACGACGAATAGAGCCACGGCATCCACCATGATTATCCGATCCCGGGATAATGCCTACAGTTTTCCATCCATTGTACACAGCTCTCTGTTCAGTGCTGTTGTTGCCATACAAATCACCGGCAACTTTATGGGTTGAATTGGCTGCTGCCTGGAAATCTGACGACCCATCCAGCTCATCGCATAACGTCTTGTACCAGATACGACCAGCTTTTTCCCATGCATATCCCCCCAGTTCTACAGCTACATTATAAAACGCCTTGTTTGGAATTCCGGAGTTGATATGCACACCTCCATTATCTGAGGTCGTATCATTATAATCGTTCATATGACCCGGCTGGGGATCACGGCCCAGGAGCGGATCATCATATGCAGTGCCGGGTGCTTTCATGGACCGGATGCCATCGGCATTCACATTACTGGTAAATATTCCTTCACCAATGAGCCAGTCAGCCTGATCGGCCGTGTGATTTTTCACACGCTGTTTCACAAGAGAACCAAATACATCCGAGAATGATTCATTCAAAGCACCGGGCTGATTCCGGTACACCAGGTTTGCTTCATGCTGGGTAACCCCATGGGTAAGTTCATGACCAATAATATCAATGGCCTTAGTAAACCGGTTGTATATCCTTTCTTGTTCGGGCATATCTTCATCCCCGTCACCATACACCATTTGTTCTCCATTCCAAAAGGCGTTATCATAACCTTCCATGAAATGCACGGTCGATAGAAGGTCCATTCCCTTATTGTCTATCGAGTTCCGGCTGAAAATCTCAGAATAGAGATCATAGGTGGCTCCGGATCCATCATACGCTTCGTCAACAGCGGCATCACCTGTGGGAGCATCACCTTCACTGCGGACCAGGTTGCCGGGAAGGGACGATCCGTTCCGGGCATCATATACCTTCCGGTTCCTCTCCCCCTCTGCTGCCCGGACTTTTCGTGTAAGCTCGGCAAGCATCTGGCGCTGACCGCGTATCTGTCCGGCAATTCGAATATATTCTTCGGCTTTTTTCTTCTGCACAGGAGAACCTTTTTCCAGGATTCTTTCCGCCATATGAGGCGGAATAATGCAATTTATCGGGTGGACACAATTTTTCATTTGATCATCTTAAAATGGTTACGCAATGGTGAGTCAAAAAAATAGTTTTGAAAAGAGAGGGTGTAATTCTGGCTTAGGATAATAAATTTACGAATCGTCCCAATTCAAGTCAAGTTTTTAAACAACATTCAGGATATTGCTGACCACAAACAGACTACCGGGCATTCATCATTTGCAATGCATTTGTTTTTATGCAAATACGCGCTAACTTTAAGAGATAATTCATTAAATCTATTTGAAATGAAAAGGTATTTCTGGCCGGTATTAACCCTATTCGTTCTCTTTGCCACTTCATGTCAGCAAGAGGCTGGGCTTGAGAAGGAAAAGGAAGCCATCCTGGCTGTACTCCAAGAAGAAGCCGCCGCACTGGCTGCATCAGATTTTGACAGGTTCAGGGCCACCCATATCCAGGATAGTCAGGAAACCAGGGTGGAACTGGGAATCTATGGCTATCATATTTACCAGGGATGGGAGGAGGTTGGAACCCTTATGAAGGATTATTTAGAGGGACATCAGATGAATGATCCCATCAACAGAAAAGAGAATGTCCTCATCAAGGTTACCGGCAACAGTGCCTGGCTCACCTGTGATAATATTTGGAAAGCAAGTTCCGGAGAATCACAAACGGAAAATAACAATTTGCAAATCGTATTCTTTGAAAAGATAGAGGGTGAATGGAAAATCTCATTTGCTACCTATTACTCAAAACCAGAACCTGTGGAAGGCATTCATGAGTCTTTTTATTAATCGCCGGTATTTCCAGTATCCTGTGTCTATTCCAGATTTATCACTTTTAGCTCAATGACTTTGTCTGCATTGGCAAAGATGTTTTTTACCATTTCTTGCCATTGTTTCGGAAAATCTCTTTTGCTCTCTTCTGTTGCATCAGGACCCAGGGTAGATTGCATAATTACACCAGGATTAACCACTTTCATCGGCACATAACTTACTTCCACACTCCTGTTTGTATCGAGTCGTGTAAATCGCACGTTTGATTGAATATCTGCACCATAATACAGAAGTCCCCGACGATTAAATTTACCATTAATACCAGTAAACCCGGTATCATTCGTTGCCCCGGTTATATTTGACAATACTTGTGCTAAAACACCGGTGTTTCCGTCGTTGATAGATTCTCGCAATTCAACTTTGATACCCCCTCTCTCGGGTAGCTCTGCCCCATAAAGCGCTTGAAGTCCTTTAAGCGCCATCAGATATGATCCGCTAACAAGTACGCAGCTATGACCTGCCATTTTTACGATATCAAGGTAGGAGATATCTTTGACGTCCTCCCTTCCGTAAACAGAAAGGGATTCCTTAAGCTTCTTACGAAGCTATGGGCAGTACATCCTCGCGGGTCCCTGCAGGTTCCTGCTGCCGACCGCTACTGCGGTTCGCTTGATGACAGGCCATCCCCGTC
>DAOWNN010000275.1 GCA_030642585.1 Bacteroidota bacterium
CACATAGTGTAAAAAGACATTATGGCATTCGGACCACTCGATATAAATTGATCCACTTTTATGATGATATTGATACCTGGGAGCTATATGACCTGGAACAAGATCCCCGGGAAATGAATAACCTGATATCTGATCCTGATTATACTGAAATTTTTAAGCAATTAAAGAAGAGTTTAATTGCTGTGGGGCATGAATACGGAGACTCAATTATATCTCAGTTACATTAGCGAATTATTTTTTTATAAGGTTCGATTAAAACATATATTTGTGGGTTAAAGCTCTCATATAGGGAAGCTTCACTAACCCCGGTATTTATGCCGGGGGGAAGTGTCAAGTCAGAAAAGGGCTTAAGCCATAAATATGAGAAAGTTGGACTAAAGTCCGTAAAATGTAGTATGTTTCATCTCCGGCATAAATGCCGGAGTTAGTGATGTAATTTTTTTTTCACACAAGCTCTTAAACCTGGGGTTAATCAAAATTATCAAAAGGATATTAGAAACCATAAAATTGTTTTAAAATGAAAGCACATATTGTTGTATTCCTTGTACTTGTCTTATCAGTTTCGTGTACTCCAAAAGATAATTTTATTACAGAACCTTCGGAGCAGGAAAGATTATTTGTTGATTCTATTGGGAACTCAATTTCTACAAGCCTGAAATTAGCTTTACAGAAAAACTTGTCAGATGCTATAAAAAATCAGGGCTTGATTCCAGCCATTGAGTTTTGTAAGCAGGAGGCCTTAGTTCTAACTGATGAAGTTGCTAATAATTCTGCTTATAAGATTGAATTGAAAAGAACAAGTTTTAAGTATAGAAATCCACAAAATACCCCTAACGAATTTGAGGTGCTGGCACTGAGATATTATGAAAAGATGTTACTGGAAGACCCGGACTTTTCATCCAGCTATATTCAAAAGATCAGAGGAGATCAGGCTTCATACTTTTATTACTATCAAGCCTTAAAGATTGGTAGTGTGTGTATAGTATGTCATGGAGAGCTCGCAAATATTGATCCATCTATTGTAAGCCTGTTAAGTGACAAGTATCCTGATGATAAGGCAACTGGTTACATGGAAGGAGATTTTCGGGGTTTAATCCGGGTAAAGGTTTCTTTGGAAGAATGATGGTTTATAATCCAAAAGTATAAGTATATTTTATCAGTATATTCCGGTTTGAAATTGCCGGGAGCCTGGGAGTCTCTCTTTCAAGATTAGTATTTCTGCCTTCGTTGAATACAATGTAAAGATCATTTCCTTCCCTTGGATTGTATCTCAATCTAATGTTGGATGAAATTGCGTTAACAGCACTGTTGTACTGTATAAAGGCGCTGGCAGTGAAGGTGGTACTCAACATATATAGCACCTTAAACCTCCCGATATGGGCGATAAATTGTTGGTTTCGATCTGTGAATCTTATGTTATTGTACTGGTAATCAATGTTAAGATTCAGACTTGAAGAAACTTTCCAGGTGGGTTTTATGAGAATCGAAAACCGGGTTCCATCATAGAATTGTCCAGCATCAAGAATGCCATTTATAAAGAATGATTTAGTCATAGGGCTTGTCAGGCTGATATTAGTGCTTAAATATTTGTATTGTCCAATAGGGATGGATGCCTTATCCGAGAGTTCAAATTCTTCTTCCACATTTTCATATCCATAAAAAATTTTAAAATCTCCCTGCAGAAAACTTTTAGTCTGAAATGTCCATCCCGGCTCTATGGCTGCAGATTCAACAGTGCCCCCCTCATTCAGGAGATTACCCCTGAAACCGATATATACCTTATGACTCTGTAATTTTGAATCCTTGCCAGGAAGCCATCCCCATTGTAGCCTGTTCCAGGTACCCTTATAATTATTTCTGAACTCAAATCCAATTCCGGGATTGAAATCTGCTCCCGAATGAGACATGGAAAAACTATAAGCAAAGCCTTTATCATTTCTCCTTTGCCATGATATTCTTATTTTTGTGGGATCCATGGAAAAGGCTTTGTTTTCCGCGTTGGTTACAAAGGATTGAGCCCACTTAAGGTCCAGGTAATCGTCACCAAAGAGTCTGAATATTCCATCCAGACCATAGACATAATTGTAGCTCCCATCTGTCCCGATCCTGGAGGTGAATATTCCTCCCACATAGCTGTTTTCATTAATTACCTGCCGTCGCATTCTTAAAACTCCAAAGTTTTCTGAATGTAAAAGAAGTGAATCCTGGCTGCTGTCCAGTTCAGATGTCCCATACAGAGCTGCGGTTTGCATGTCCAGGAATCCCAGGTCCCATGCTCCTACACGTCCAACAAGCCGGGCTCCTCCATAAATTTGCACTTCTTTTCCCTGCAGACCAATTTTCCTGCTGTAAAAAATATCTTGAGGCCCTCCAAGATTATAACTGAAGATGCTTGATCTCTCTTGAAAGAACTGCCTTTTTTCAGGAAAAAAGAGGGAATAACGGGTTAAATTAACCTGTTGATCATCTACTTCTACCTGGGCAAAATCTGTGTTTACGGTTAAATCTAAAGTAAGGTTAGAGGTAATTCCGTATTTAATATCACCGCCAAATTTTAAAATAGGATTACTTTCCTCTTCATAGCTTGTTTCGGCATCATTTAATTTATTGAATTGTTCCCATCCTCCCAAGGCATAGGGAGTAATATATATGGGTTTTTTCGGTTTGATATCCCTGAAAACTATTTCCTGGGCTTTTGAGGGTTTCAGGAAAGCAAAATTACCATATTTCGGGTCGATGGCAGGGAAAGTTACACTTTCATTTTTATGTGGGATCCATCTCCATACAACCATTCCCATGGTGGCAACTCCATCCATGGTTTGAAACCTGAGACTTGAAACAGGAATTCTGAGCTCCACAAACCAGCCCTCTTCGTTGGTGACAGTTTTAACATCCCAGAAAGTATTCCAGCTCATATTAAAAGGCATATTTCCACCAAAGGCATTTGCATCATTAAATACTGAATAATCTGTTCTTTGACCAGATGGGGTTGTGGAAAAAACAAGACCATTTTCTTTGTCGTTAAAACTGTCAAGAATGATACCCAGGGCATCACTATTACCACTAAAATCATCTCTTTGTTTTGATGTATTACGGATGAGGGAAGGCTTACTGTCATATAAGCGACCGGATACATATAAATAATGGTCGTTATAACACATTCTAATCTCAGTCTTTTCTGAAGGTTCTGCTCCAAAAATCGGAATATATCCCACAACAGGGAAGGGTTTAATCTGTTCCCATACTTCTTCAAATGGAAGTCCGTCAAAATCTATACTTACATTAATCTTAGGTATTAGAATTGGTTCGGAGGCAATTAGTACAGTGGACCCAAAGCACAAAAAGAGAACAAACAGGATTGCGTTTACTATCTTCCCTATCCCTTTTATTTTATAAATTGAATTACTGTTCACCAGATTGAATTACTCTAAAAATTCAACTAAAATACATAGATTTCTTAAAACGAAGCTTATTTGAGCCCTTATCTTTAGAATACCCTAATTCGACCATATGTTTGTTTTATAATTTTTAATTGAGGGATTATTCACTATGTTCATGATCCCATTACGGGGCACCTTACAACTAAAAACAAAACCTTTCAGTAAGCTTTACTTATCCAAATCAGATTTATGTAAAAATGGGATTATTCACTATGTTCATGATCCCATTACGG
>DAOWNN010000162.1 GCA_030642585.1 Bacteroidota bacterium
CATTATGGACTAAAGTCCAACAGACAGGTATTTTGCTTTAACCCCAGCCTTAAGGCTGGAGTTAGTTAACAAGTAGTATAATAGGGCTTTAGCCCAACAATTTTATTGTTAAGGCAATAAAAAGTAAACACCCTTATTTGAATGTACCCATTTCAATATTTTTACTCTACTCCTGAAATGCCCCAGAAAAGCCAATAGATCAATCAGTTGCATCCCATCACCCTGTCTCCATTTTATCTTCACCACTTTTTGACAACCCGAAGTCTAAAGTCTAATGGTCGTTTCATGTAAATGATACCATGAAATTTTATTATTCAGGGTACTCATTTTAAAAACTATGGTGCTTAACCTTCCGGATTCCTCTGCACCGCTTTGCCATTCCTCATAAGTGGCCATGAAATAATTATTGAGTGCAATACGAGGATGAAAGTTTTTAATTTTTATTCTGAAAGACTTTGGGTGGATACCATAAGCTTCCCAAAAGCTTTTAATAATTTCATTTTTTGTCTTACTATTTCCGTATGGATCTATTATTATAAAATCATTATCCAGGGCATTTGAGAACCTTTCAAATATAGTTTCAGTTTTTTCAATTGAGGCATTCATCCAGGCTTCGATAAACCTGTGCAAAGCTTCAATCTCCAATCGACAGAGATCAGCAAATTTATCATCAGATAACATGTCATTTTCGATATTCATTTTTTCATCATTTTTCATCCACCATAGCTTTCTTTGATCTCCGTATCCTTTATTGATCATCATAGCTTTGGCAGAGGTAATAGCAAAGTGTACACTCTTCCATTCGTGTATTCGTCTTTCATCTGTGCATTAGTGGCTTTTCCAACATTCCATTATTCCATTTTTACTTTTGTCATTTGACTTCATCGTCACCTTTGCAAGGTTTCCTCCGCCTTCGCCTCTGCCTTCGCCTCCGCCTTCGCCTCCGCCTTCGCCTCCGCCTTCGCCTCCGCCTTCGCCTCCGCCTTCGCCTCCGCCTCCGCCTCCGCCTTCGCCTTCGCCTTTGTACTACTTATGCACTCTTTTCACAAAATCATCTACTTCCGGAAGTCCTCCCTGGTAAACAAGGTATCCGTTATAAGGTTCACGATTGGTAATTTCATCATTAATAGGCCTTAGCATAAGGCGTTTTACTTCATCAGGATCTCTTGTTTGTCCCAGTATCCAGCTAAGTTTTACCCAGGCTACCTCAGGCAGCATATTCCCTGCAGGGATAATTCCTTTTGCCATCATATCTCTCCCTGTATCGTAAACAAACATATGCACATAGCCCCAAATGGTTTGCAGGGTCATATACATATGTACACCTTTCTTGTGAGCCCGTTCTATTGCCGGATAAAGTTCTTTGTTTACGTGCCCCAGTCCGGTTCCGACAAATATAATCCCCTTATACCCAATATCTACCAATGCATCTAAAACATCAGGACTCATGCCCGGATAATAGTACAACATAGTAACTTCCTTACTGAAATAAGGCAAAATAGTCACCTTTTTATCTTGCCTTCTTTTGTTGTATTCAGTTTTTATTGTGTGTATTTCCTTCCGGCTAATTCTTGCCAGAGGAGTATCTCCAATGGTACGGAAAGTAGATCTGTATGAAGAATGCATTTTTCTTACCCTGGTTCCTTTATGCAAGAGTCCATAATCATCAGAAGTTGGTCCGAACATGCAAACCATCACTTCGGCAATATCTGATTCTCCGGCGGCTTTCATTGCATGCATCAGGTTAAGCGCAGCATCAGAGCTGGGGCGATCTGAAGATCTCTGTGAGCCAACAAGAATTACAGGTATAGGCAAATTCTGACACATAAAAGTGAGTGCAGCCCCTGTATGGTGCAGGGTATCTGTTCCATGTCCGATAACTATTCCATCCACACCCTTTTCAATTTCCTTACCAATAGCTTTGGCGAGTGAGATATACTGCTTTGGCCCCATGTTCTCGCTGAATACTGCGAAGACTTTTTCAGTTTCCAGGTTGCAAATATCTGCAAGTTCAGGGACTGCTCCATAGAGTTCTCCCGGTGAAAATGCTGGGATTACTGCTCCGGTTCTGTAATCCAGGCGGGAAGCAATAGTACCACCTGTTCCAAACAGTTTTACTTTTGGGAGGCCTGGTGTTTTTGGGAATTCTTTTTCAGGAATTTTGTAGCTGGCCTTCTTGTAGCCTTTTTCCTCCATTTTTAATATGGTTTCAATATCAATGCCGATATTGTAACCGGTACTGATCTTAATAACTATATGGAGGTCATCATCATTTTCCGCACGTGGTAATACAGTACCTATAAAGTCTCCTCTTGTGGTCACAATATGGGCCTGTCCCCAAACACGTACCTGGTATTTTTGAAGAACCTCCAGGGCCTGACCTTTATATCCTTGAAAAATATCATTGTCCATTTGTGCAAGTTTATTTTGTAATTATTAGGATAAGTTCGGAGTATAAAATTCTATTAAATAACGTGAGTTCGATATAATATATACTAATAGACTTATCTTACACTTTGTGAATCTTGGAGCCTTGGTGTCTTGGTGGCAAGAAGACTAGCCACGAAGTCTCTAAGGCACCAAGAAAACACCAAGAATGGCTAATTTCAAGTAATCACTAAAACTAAACCATCACCGAAGGTAATTTACATATTTATTATTAATTTTGGGTTTCCTTTATCTTTTCACTCAATTTCGAAAGTTTCACATTTCCAATTGCCGTTTTCACTAATTGTCCCATAATAGAGTTCAATTCATTTTTTTTGCTGCCATTATGACTTTCTTGCTGGAATTTTACTTTTAACAGTGATATCCTGTTATAAATATTTTCATCAGAAACTCTCTTAAATTTTATGCTTTCCAATACGGAACCAAAGTCCATTTTGGGATGTTCTATGATATGAGGAATCATCTTTTCAGCTAATTGAATCTGAATTCCCTTTTTATTCAGGTATGCAAACATCTCAAATAATCTGGAATGTTGAAGAGCTTCCGGGCCCTGTACTTGTCCTTGCGTAAATTTCAATTTGTGTCCCAGGAATGTTCCAATATATTTTGGGTCAAGCTTAAGTTCTTCAACAATTTTTTGTAAGACAGGGAAGTAATTTTTTGAGAAAATGTAGGTGTAGGTGTCTTCAGGAATATTCCAGGATTTTAGTTTTCTGTATCGTTCAATGATATCCTCAGGCTGCTGTTTGTTCCTTTCTTCAATATATTCAGAAGTCAGGGGTATAGGCACTGTATCAGTATCGGGATACATTCTGTCGGCACCTGGCAATACGCGTTCAAATATAGTAGTGCCGTTTTCGAACGATTTTCGGGTTTCATCTGGTACCCCAATAAAAGCCATCTTGCATCGTTCTTCAATTGTTTCAAGAGCAGTTTGCATATCTTCTTCTGGTCCCCAGATAAGTACCTGGGCATCCTCTTTGCCGGCTTTCAGCAGAATTCTGATTTTCTCCCATTCTTCTTCTTGAATAGTATTTTCAAGACTTTCAGAGTGGATCATATTTGGTTTGTCAAGACAGGCAATTACCTTTAGACGGTCTGAAAATTCATCGGCAAATATTTTTCCGGGTTGTGTAAAATGTGATAAAATGCCCTTGAACTTTGGAAGATTAACAGCAAGTAATTGTTCACCGGGATTTTCAATCCTGATACTTTTTCTGTCCTGTATTGCTTCATAATGTATTGCCCATTTTTTAGGGTTTGAGACAGTTTTAAGCAATGAGTCCCTGATTTTAAGTAGGGCCCACTGCCTGAAAGCTTCAATATGGGTGAGTTCAGGTATCCATTTTGTATGGGCAACTCCTTTAATTTCCACCCTGGAGCCTCCTTTACAGCTTACATTTACATCTTGCCTGGCAGCACCCATACCTGTTCTTACCTTGCCTGTGCTTCTATTCAGAAACCTTATATAATCACATGTTTCTTTAACTTCATCAGGGTTGATGCAGTCCGGATAAGTCACAGTCTCAATAAGCGGCATCCCAAGCCTGTCGGTTTTTAAAACCCTGGTATGGCCAATGTCGGATATTTCACGACAGGAGTCTTCTTCAATACTAAGTTGAATTAGGCGTATTTTTTTATGTGGCAGATCAATCTCACCTTCCACACCAATGATGGCAGTTCTTTGAAAACCTGTAGGAATACTTCCATCCAGATACTGTTTCCTCGTAATATGAACCTCCCCAACAATATTTAATTTCGATAATAAGGAAATTTCCACTGCAATATCCAGAGCTTCCTGGTTCATCGGAAACGGAGGAGTGTCATCTACTTCATAGGTGCAAGCTGTGTTATTCTTAATGCGGTAGTGGATCTCCTTCCTGGTTTTAAATTCCATCAGGGCAGTTCCGTCATATTCTCCCAATTCACTCAGGGTTGGTCTCATGTGCCTGACCAGTTCAGCATCATAATCATCATTTTTGTTGTAGATCCCTGCGGGACAATGACAAAATAGTTTTTCACTGGTGAGTAATTGTTGATGGACTTCCAATCCTGACATAAAACCTATTTTGTTATAGGTTTCCTGGGTAGCCTTATTGCGCGAAATATAGGCTATGGATTCTTTTGTTTTCTTGTAATTCGTTTTAGGATTGAATTCCATTTTTGTTTTTTCGAGTGATATGATGACTCCCAGTCATCGTATCAAATAACCTGATAAGCGGAAGTTAACATAAAAAAATTAAAGACTAAATGTAGGAAAAATGGAATGAATCAGCAGATAGAATAGTTCTAAATTTTAAATTGGAATGAATATAATAAAATATACCCATCTCCCTTCGAAAAAGAAAGATGGGTATAAATAATAAGTTAATATTGAAAACGAATTCAATAAATTGATCAATAGTAAAATTGAGGGAATAGTATAGCCCAAACAGCTATTCTATACCCGCAACAAGATAAACCTCACAGAAAAATCTGGAGGTTTCCTCAATAGCTCTGAATGATTTTTTGGATTTTTATCTTTCAGTACGAGGCTTAGCTTCATTAACTCTCATGTTGCGACCTTTAAGATCACTTTCATTTAAAGAGCTAATAGCTTCGCTTGCTTCTGAATCGATAGACATCTCAACAAAGCCAAAACCTTTTGAGCGACCGGAGTACTTATCAGTGATAATGCTAACACTTGCAACTTCACCAAATTCTTCAAAAACATTTTTTAAATCATCTTCTGAAACACTGTAAGGCAGGTTTCCTACGTAAATATTCATAAAACAAATTTTAAACTGTACGCTAACCAAAAATGCTATCAATTAACCAGCGCACAAACCAACTGAAAGCAATGAATCTGTCAGATTCGGTTAACAAAACTAACAAAAATTCGATGCAAATATAGATATAAATTAATTAATGCTTAAAAAATTTGTATTTATTGCCCCATAGAAGTAAATAAATTTGCCTTATAGTCTCTCACAGCTGTTAAATTATGCTTCCCTGATAGGTTTATACCTTGAAAAATTAACCAAATCAAAATTATGGAATTTGCTTAAATGATGAATACCTGCTGGAATTCGCATAGAACAGAATATTTCGTTCCTTGTGCCTCCGCTAAAGCTACGGTGACACGCGGACGGAACTCATTACGATTTCCTTTTCATAACTATTATATTTGTTTAGCCCCGCCCTAA
>DAOWNN010000010.1 GCA_030642585.1 Bacteroidota bacterium
AAATCCTAATGTGTTAACTAAAATAATTTATCTTGCCCCGGTATGTCCAAATCCCCCTTCTCCCCGGACTATTTAACACAGTAATGCCATTTTTTATTGCCAGTCCGCTTCCTGGACTTACCTGAGCTTCAACTCCCTGTGGAAGTCCAATAAAAAGTCCGGTTGGCACCAGGGCCCTCTGCATTGGTTTGAGATTTATGGGACTATCTATGTTTGCACGCAGATCAATGCCTGCACTCAACTGTGTACTATATTCGGGAAGGGTGTGTTTTGATTTATTAACAAGCTTTATTTTCATTTTTCTGTTTTTCATTCGTTTCAAATTCTTTTAAGCCGCTCTTTATTTCCAAAAAATATATTGTAACAAAGCATAAAACAATTATACTGTTTCCAACAATCAGTTCTACAAAAAGCGAAGAAAAGTGAATTCCTGAAATCAGCAAATAAATAATAAACGTAAGCACAATATAGATTAATATTTTCTTCAAATCATACGGCACTTTATAAACCTTTCTTCCCCACAGATATGAAACAACAATCATTACAAAATATGAA
This sequence comes from Bacteroidota bacterium, assembly GCA_030642585.1. GTDB lineage: Bacteria > Bacteroidota > Bacteroidia > Bacteroidales > VadinHA17 > JAYEGO01. Next base: position 556 of record DAOWNN010000010.1, read on the forward strand.
ATGAAATGGGCCCAGGCAGAAGCATTATAGCCATATCGGGGAACAAAAACAAAATTTATTCCAAGTGTTAATGAGGCTCCAATAAACGTTATTACTGCCCCATATCGAGTTAAGTCATTAAGTTTATACCAAATCGAAAGATTTACAAAAATTCCATAAAAAATGAATGCGGCCAGAATGACCGGAACCACATTCAGGCCTATCCAATAATGTTCAGGAATTATGTGTTTAAAAATATTTATATTGAAATTAATAAACAGGAATATAAGCAGACAAAACAGAACAAAATATTTCATAACCCTGGCATAAAGATGCTTTGCATTTTTATCATTTGCTTTTGAAAAAAAGAATGGCTCTGCTGCATACCTGAACATTTGTATGAACAAGCCCATAAGGACTGCTATTTTAAAATTCGCTCCATAAATTCCCAGCTGCTCTATAGCTGTTTCCTTGTTTGCCAAAAGAAATTTCAAAGAAGCTTTGTCAAATGTTTCAATTACCACTCCGGCTATCCCGGCAATCAGCAAAGGCAAAGCATATTTTAGTGTTTTTTTGAGAATTTCACCTGAAAATAAAAATCTCGTTTTTAAAATATGGGGTAGTAACAACAACAAGCTCACGATACTTCCACACAGGTTTGCAATAAAAACATATCCAACTCCAATCTCTCGGGAATAAATTTTCACCAATCCGGAATTGGGGTTTTTATCGATCAATTTGGGAATAAAGTATAAAAATGCAAGAGCCACACCAACAATAACTAAAACATTCACAATTTTAATCATTGCAAATTTGTAGATCCTGTTTTCAATTCGAAGCCTGGCAAAAGGAAGGGCAGAAAAAGCATCAATTCCAACGATTAATGAAAACATGATTACATAATCTCTGTTTCCAGAATATTGTAATATCTCAGCTATACTATTAGAAAAAATACTTGCCAGTAAAATAAAACCCAGAGATGTAGTAAGCAGGCTTATCAAAGATGAAAAATACACCTTGTCCTTATTGTGTTCACCCAATGCCGTAAACCGAAAATATGCAGTTTCCATTCCATAGGTCAACAGGACAAGCAAAATTGCCATGTAAGCGTAGATTTCTGTTACGACACCGTATTCCCCCAGATTAAACATTCTTGTGTAAAACGGGGTTAAAAGTGCATAATTCAGAACCCTGGGTATTATGGTACCCGTTCCATAAACTAATGTCTGTCCTGCAAGTTGCTTAATAGAATTCACCTTAATACGTCTTTGACTTTCAAAATTATAGTCTCTGCTATTTAATATTTGCTTTTTGTATCAATATGTATTGTCGCCAAAATATTCATCTCTTTCTTAATTTCTTCAAATAGTTTCTGTGTGATTTTATTTGCCTCAAGAAGGCTCATTTCTCCAGGCAAAACTATATGAAATGTCATTTCATTATGAAAACCATAGCTATGAATATGAAAATGATGAAGCCTTAGATTTCCTGAATAGATTTTCCTGGCTATTTTTGTTATTTCTGAGATTTGTGTTTTTTCTGGCTCCCTGCCAAGTAAAACCTGAATTGTTTTAAATATAATAGCATAAGCTGAATAAAAGATGACTAAAGCCACAAGTATCCCAAGCAGGCCGTCTATCCACCAAACATATTTCTGTGCCAATATGCCAATTAAAATAATTCCTGAAGAAAAAGCATCTGACCGGTGGTGCCATCCGTCTGCTGTAATGCTTTCTATACCCGTAAATTTACCGATCTTTAAAGCATATTGAGCCAGGAGCTCTTTAGCTATAAGTGATATGGCGGTAACCACTATTGCTATTACTCCAAAATTTGCGCTTTCATTATTTCTTAATTTTTCAACAGATTCGTTAATAAAATGAAAACCAACAAGAATTAATAAAATTCCTATAACAAGAGAAACTATTATTTCTATCCTTCCGTGACCAAATGGATGCTCCTTGTCAGCAGGTTTTGCAGCCATTTTTAATCCAATAATTATAAGTACAGAAGAAATGGTGTCACTCAGGGTGTGCCAGGCATCTGCTATAAGGGCAATGGAGCCAGAAACAATGCCTGCCCACAGCTTTATCGCAAATAACAGCACATTAATAAGGCCTGAAACCCATCCTTCTCTAATTCCACCTAAATATTTTTCCCTATGATTATCCATTTGTTATATGGATGAAATTATTTTGCAATTTTAATGAAAATTGTGTGTTTTATCATATTTTAATTACACTTGAATTTTAAATAGATAAAATATTGCCTAAATAAATCTATTTTTGTCGCAATATGCAAGGAAAATATAAAACATGGAAGCATCTGTTAACAACACTGAATATAACTTATGATATACAGAAGAATTTATTATCTGTTTTATTTATAATAGGTCTTCAGGAGGCTGGTTCGGGATTTAAAAAATATTCGCAGGCAGAAAAAACGGAAATTATAAAATTAGCACAGTTTAAATTGTTAAGTCGCGAAAAATACTATTTAAATGTTGCAACAAATAAAAACAATTCACCCATTTGGATTGAAAACCCGGAAAAGCTATTACCGGCAGGGAAAATTCTTGAAAAACTACTTCAATCATTATCGCTTGATTACTTTAATGAATACTAAAGCTTACAATTATGAGTACTAAAATTTTTACTTATTTATCCCTGATATTTGTTTTAGGGCTTGTTTCTTGTCTCCCTAAACAAAATCCTGAAAATAAAGACCATCTGGTATTGATTGAAACAAGTGAAGGCTTCATTAAAATCAAACTTTTTCAAGAGACACCGCAGCACAGGGATAATTTTATAAAGCTGGTTAATGCATCTTATTATAATGGAACTTTGTTTCATCGTGTAATGCATGAATTTATGATCCAGGGTGGAGATCCTGATTCAAAATTTGCTAAAGCCGGAGAGACTCTTGGAAATGGAGGACCTGGATATACCATTCCGGCTGAATTTCAAGCTCATTTATTTCATAAAAAGGGAGCTCTTGCCGCTGCAAGGGAGCGTGACAAGGTGAATCCGGAAAGAAGATCATCCGGCTCACAATTTTATTTGGTTCAGGGTAAAAAGTTCAGCGACGAAGAACTTGACCGCGTAGAATTAAGGATTAACGATATGTTAAAACAGGCTGCATTTTTCAGATTCATTGAAGAAGAAAAAGCCGCCGCCATAAATAATGGAGAAGATGTTGACATGTCTAAAATTCAGGAAATTGCTTCACTCAGGGCAGAAGAGGAATTTATAAATATGCAGGCATATAAAATTCCTGTAGAGCAACGAGAGGTATACAAAACGCTGGGAGGAACACCTCACCTTGATCAAAATTACACTGTTTTTGGAGAGCTTGTTGAAGGTCTGGATGTCCTCGATAAAATTGCAGCTGTAGATACAGATGATAAAAATCGTCCCCTGAAAGATGTAAGAATTATATCTATAGAAATTGTGAAAAATTAAATTACATGAAAAACAAAATAGATTCTTTGATTAAGGAGGTTGAAGTTTTTGTTGCCAAATCATCAGATGATATAGAGAAGTTTAGAATTAATTTTTTAGGTAAAAGAGGTATTATTCCTTTATTATTTCAGGATTTTAAAAATATTTCTGTTGATAGCAGAAAAGAAATTGGGCAAAAGATCAATGCTTTAAAGTCTTTGATTGAAGAAAAAATCTCACAAGAAAAAAAGAAACTCTTCCAAACGGAATCAACTATAGATGATAAAGATTTAAGTCTTCCGGGTGATGATTTGAAATTGGGTTCAAGGCATCCAATATCTCTGGTAAGGAATGAAATCATAGAAATATTTAAGCGTCTGGGATTTGTTATTTCCGAGGGTCCGGAAATTGAAAATGATGATCATGTTTTTTCTAAATTGAATTTTTCTCCTGAGCATCCGGCCCGTGATATGCAAGATACTTTTTTCGTGGAGCGACAATCTGCATTTAGCAGTCATACAGATGATATTTTGCTACGTACCCACACATCCTCTGTACAGGTAAGGGTAATGGAGAACCAAAAGCCACCAATTCGAACAATTTCTCCCGGACGGGTCTTTAGAAATGAAGCAATATCGGCCAGGGCTCATTGTATTTTTCATCAAATTGAGGGGCTTTATATTGACTCAAATGTTTCTTTTGCAGATCTTAAACAAACATTACTTTATTTTTCAAAAGAGATGTTTGGAGAAGAAACTAAAATTCGTTTAAGGCCATCCTTTTTCCCTTTCACAGAGCCATCTGCGGAAATGGATGTGAGTTGTAAGATCTGTAATGGAAAGGGCTGCAATGTTTGCAAATATACCGGATGGTTAGAGGTTCTTGGCTGTGGAATGGTAGATCCGAATGTGCTGGAAAACTGTAATATTGACAGCTCTGCTTATACCGGTTTTGCTTTTGGTATGGGCGTTGAGCGAATTGCAATGTTAAAATACCAGATAAATGATCTTCGTATGTATTTTGAGAATGATGTTCGTTTTCTGGAACAATTTACAAATTCACTATTCTGATTTCATGACTTAGCTCAAAAGATTCACGATAATTATATGACACCCCGCAATAGCGATCTTGTGAAAGATTAACTGCTTTTTCAAGCTTTGCCATTGGGAGATCTCTACCTGAAAATTCATAAATTATATTCATTTTGGTAAAATGTTTGGGATGTTCTTCAGTAAGTTCTCCTTCAACCTTAACATTGAATTTATCCACTTTTACTCTCATTTTTTCTAAAATTGATATTACATCCATTGCCGTACATCCTGCAACAGAAACCATCATTAATGGTTTGGGTTGTGGTCCCCTGTTTTTTCCTCCTACATTTTCTGTAGCATCCATTACGATTTTTTTTCCTGAAACATTGGCTTCAAATGCCATTCCGTCAATCCAGCTTACATTCACTGTTTCTTTCATTTTAACTACACTTAATTGAATAAATAATTTTCGCAAATATAGTTTAAAATTGTATCTTGCAAAAATTTCAAACGGCCGGAAAGCCTTATTTTACTATTACTTAGATAAATGAAAAGAAAGAAATACATTCCCTCTGATGAAGAGTGTTCATTTCAATTTCATCCTATTTTTACACATCTCTCTGAAGAGGAGATGGAGGTCGTTAATTTTGAGAAAGAATGTGATTTTTTTAACAGGGGAGATATTCTATATCATGAAGGTAGAAAAATGACCGGCTTCTATTGTGTAAATAAAGGGGTGGTAAAAATATACAAAACAGGTATTGATGGAAAAGAACAAATTATAGCTTTTGCCCAACAAGGTAATATTTTGGGATACCGGTCTGTTTTGAGTGATGAAAATGCCTGTACTACTGCGCAAATTATTGAGGATGCCGTTCTCTGTTTTTTACCTTCTCATTTATTAATTGATCTTGTCAAAAATAATTCCGCTTTTTCTTTCCAGATCATGAAACTTACATGCCAGGAGTTGGGTGAGGCGAATTCATATATTACGGATATTGCACAAAAAACTGTTAGGGAAAGACTTGCTGAGATTTTAATTCTTCTGAAAGATAAATTTGGCTTAGACAATGACAACATTCTTAATATCTCTTTAACACGGGAAGAGCTTGCAAACATTGTTGGAACTGCTACCGAATCGGTTATTCGTCTTCTTTCGGAATTTAAAGATGACAAATTTGTGGAATTAAACGGACGCAAAATAAAAATCCTTGATATTCAAGGATTAACAAAAACAGCAAATATTTAATTTGTTTGTAATAAATACAATTTCTCAACCAAAAATTAATATTTATTAAAATATTTTATTCCATTATATTGTTTAATATCACATAAAGTAAAAATCCAAACATAATTAAACCACCGCTAATAAGCAGCAATTGATTGCTTTCCAATTTCTGAAATTCTGAATATCCAAGCATAAGTACTCCGATAAAAATAAATACAATTCCAGATCTTTTCATTAATTCTTTCATGCCATTTAATTTATTGTTTACCGATTTACAATAAATTCAAAATCGATACAGCCCGTTGTTTTTTGAGATTTTAAATATACATAAAAAATATTCATGTTTTTTTATGGGTCTTAAAATAAAAGTTCCTTATCCTCATAAAAACTTTTTCCCAGATGCTTAAACGCTATTTCTGTTGCTTCTCTTCCCCTGGGCGTTCTTTTTATATAACCTTCCTTTATTAAGAATGGTTCATATACCTCCTCAATTGTTCCGGCATCTTCTCCTATCGCTGTAGCAATTGTTGATAGTCCTACCGGGCCTCCCTTAAATTTATCAATAATTGTAGACAGAATCCTATTATCCATCTCATCGAGTCCGTGAGTATCAATATCCAGTGCTTTTAATGAATACTCAACAATATCCAGATGAATACTACCATCTCCCTTTACCTGGGCAAAATCTCTAATTCTCCTCAAAAGGGCATTTGCTATTCGGGGAGTTCCTCTGCTTCTGAATGCAATTTCACCTGCCGCTTTATTTTCAATATCTACCTTCAATATTTTAGATGAGCGTTGAATAATTTTTGTAAGAACCCCGGCATCGTAATATTCCAAATGAGAAGTTATTCCGAATCTTGCGCGTAATGGGCTGGTAAGCAGACCCGACCGGGTTGTTGCTCCAATCAATGTAAATGGGTTTAGTCTAATTTGAACACTTCGGGCGCTGGGTCCTTTATCAATCATAATATCAATACGGTAATCCTCCATGGCCGAATACAAATATTCTTCTACCACCGGGCTCAATCTGTGTATTTCATCTATGAACAACACATCATTTTCTTCCAGGCTTGTTAATAATCCTGCAAGATCTCCGGGCTTATCTAAAACCGGTCCTGAACTTATCTTTATTCCCACTCCCAGCTCATTAGCCATAATGAAGGCAAGAGTTGTCTTACCCAGGCCCGGAGGCCCGTGAAAAAGAGCATGATCCAGTGCTTCTTTTCTTTGAATTGCCGCTTGTACAAATACTTTTAAATTTTCAATAACCTTATTCTGTCCGCTAAAATCATCAAATTTTAATGGTCGCAATTGGGATTCATATTCCCTTTCTTGTTCTGTAAATTCTTCTATTCTAAAATCAAAATTGTCTGCCATTCATATTATTTTATTCGTTTTATGTCTTTTTCCAGATTCACCTTTATTCCGTTTATTCTTTTTTCTATATCATCTTTATAATTTATAGTCAAAATAATATTTCCCTCTGTATCATATTTCTTCCAATTCTTCTGTTTTAATCCTCTTTCATAATATCTCTCTTCTTTCAATATACCATTTTCGTAATAAAATTTATGTTTCCCTTCAGCCAATCCCTGCCTATAATTTCCATAAAATTTATTGCTTTTATTTTTATAATAATATCTCCATAAGCCATCCCTCAGTCCTGTAATATAGCTTCCTTCTTCGATATGATCTCCAACTTCAAAATACCATTGACCCTCCTTTTCTCCATTAATATATTCTCCCTTTGCTATTACCAAACCAGGTTCTGAATATTCAATTGATATGCCATCTTCTCTTCCGTTAAAATATTCTTCTTCACGCAATAATTGTCCATTTTCAAAATACCATTTCCATAAACCATTTAATCTTCCATTTCTGTATGATCCGGTTTGTTCTATTTTACCTCCTTTCCTATAAAAACTCCAACTTCCTGATCTTACGTTCTCAATATATTTGCCATTAGCCCTAATATTTCCTCCTTTGTAAAAATCTTTCCATTTGCCAGTACGTTCACCATTTTCATTCACTGTTCCTTCCGAAATAATTTCTCCGAAATTATCATAAATTATAGAAGCTGTAACTTTGCCGTCTGGTGAGTAGAATCTGTGAATTCCAATAGCTACATTTTCTTTATAAGTTCCACTTGATATCCTTATACCATTAGTGTCATAAATATTTCTTATTTCAATATCCTCAACCTGGTCTGCTGTTTCGTTTATCACTTTACCATCCTCATACCTAATTGCAAAACGCAAATTTCCATTTTCATCATATTCTTTATAATAACCATTTAACTGCCCATCCACATAATTTCTCTCAAAATGAATTTTCCCGTTTGTATAAAATTCTTTCCAGACTCCTTGTTTTAAAGCATCCTGATCTGTTCTGTTTACTTTTTCTCTGTTTAATAAATATCCATTATGATATTCAAATATTGTGATGATATTTCCTTCCTCAGAATATTCCAGACCAAGACCTTGTTTTTTACCATTTATATGGTTAATTGCCATATGAATTCTTCCGTTCGAATAATAATAAAATGATTTTCCTTCTTTTAAGTTATTCAAATACAATTCTTTAGAATATACATATCCTTCTCTATAATTGTTATCATCATATTTATAAATCAAATTATAACCACTCTTTTTTCCATATTTATAGTTTATTTTTTCCAGGGTATCTCCAACCTGATTATAAAAAATCCAAATACTATCCAATAAATGGTTTGATCTTTTTCCTTCTGACTTAATAATTCCGGTAACATAATAAGCTTTCCAATATCCCTCCGGATTGCCTTTTATCATCATCCCTTCACTGGATATCTGACCATTTGGATAGTAAAATATATTATATCCATTTGTAATAATATCTTGTGACTTAAGGTTCAAAGAAACCAGCAAAATAATTACCAGTAATATTAACTTTTTCATAAAATATCTACTATACAAAATATTACTTCTTCATGAAAATTATACTTATAATCCAAGTTCATCAGAAATTTTCAGCATTCTGTGTATAGGGTGTCCTGCTTTTTCAATGATCTCATTACTCAAAACTATCTCAGGTATTTCATATTTTAATGTAGCCCAAATCTTCTTGATGCTTGTCAATTTCATATATTCACAATCATTACAAGCGCATGTTGAATCTTTAGGTGGAGCAGGAATAAAAGTTTTATATGGATTTTCCTTTTTCATCTGATGAATAATACCTGACTCAGTGGCTATAATAAATTCATTTGCTTTATCCTGTATGGTAAATTTAATCAATGAGGAAGTAGATCCAATATGATCTGCTATAATTTGTATCGGTTTTTCACATTCCGGATGTGCGATAATCTTTGCCTTTGGATATTTCTTTTTCAATTCTAAAATTTTTTCTAATGAAAACTCCTCATGAACATGACAAGCTCCATCCCAGATAATCATATCTCTTCCAGAAATGCTTTGTATATAATTTCCCAGATTTTTATCTGGTGCAAAGATTATTTTTTCATCTTCTGGTAAAGATTCAATGATTTGTAAAGCATTTGTTGAGGTACAAATAATATCAGTTAATGTTTTAATTTCGGCTGTTGTATTTACGTAAGATATAACAGTATGATTGGGATGTGCATCTATAAATTCTTTAAATTTTTGCGGTGGACATGAATCTGCCAAAGAACATCCTGCGTTTAAATCAGGAATCAATACTTTCTTTTCAGGTGCTAATATTTTAACAGTCTCAGCCATAAAATTAACTCCTGCAAGTAATATCATTTTTGAATTATCATTTTTAGCAATTTGTGCCAAAGCAAGACTATCTCCAACATAATCAGCTATATCCTGTATTTCTCCTTTTTGATAATAGTGAGCAAGTATAATTACATCCTTCTCCTTTTTCATATTTTTTATATCTCCTAATATGTCTATGGATGGTCCAGGCTCAATATTACAAAAGCCAAATTTATTTATGATATTAACAATATTCTCTTTTATCATATATAATATATATAGATTTAAATTATTATAATGATGATTATATACTGTTGAAACAGTTGATAAAATTAGGGTTTTTTATTAAGTCTAATTATCAAACATTAAGGAACAATTTATAAACATCTTTTAACATACTTATATATTTGTATATCAATGAAATAGTATTAAAATATAGAAAATGTTTATTACTAAAGAAACCTTTTTATTTGTTTTTGGACTAGTATCAAATGTTTACAATCTGTTTACGAAATGAATACAGAAAATTAAAACTTATGTAATATTTTTTGGAAAAAAATATTATGTGTTTTCTATTCATTAAAATTTTGTTGTGAGTTTTAAACTTATATGAACATTATTTAAACAGTATTTACTTACTAAAACGACCAAAAATTGTTCCAAAATAGATGAATTGACTAAAATAAGGATGGTTTTCTTTATATCTTAGAAGAATAAATAAATATATTTTTGTTTTATGAAGTCAAAAAAAATTGTAATTGCTTCTGATCATGCTGGATATAAGCTTAAAGAAAAAATAATTAAGTACTTAATTAAGGAGAAATATAAAGTAAAAGATATAGGAACAAATAGTGAGGAAAGTGTAGACTATCCTGATTTTGGACATCTTTTGGCAAGCGAAATAGAAAAAGGAAATTATGATCTGGGAATAAGTTTATGCGGTAGTGGAAATGGAATAAATATGACAGCAAATAAACATAAGGGTATTAGATCTGCTTTATGTTGGAACGAAGAAATATCAAGATTGGCAAGAGCTCACAATAAGTCCAATATTTGTTCAATACCTGCACGATTTATTAATTATGAAACTGCTGTTTTAATTGTGAAAACTTTCATGGAAACAGAATTTGAAGCTGGCAGGCATGAGAGAAGAATTATGAAAATAGCTTATTAAAATTTATTGCGATATGATTTTATCAAATACATGCAAGTATGGAATAAGGGCAGTGATATATCTGGCCCTTAAAGAAAATAAGAAAAATAAAACAGGAATAAAAAAAATAGCAAAAGATTTAGATATACCCACTCCATTCCTTGGAAAAATATTACAAAATCTGGTACGCCATAAAATTTTATCTTCTACTAAAGGTCCCCACGGGGGATTTGGCTTAGGTAAGAAATCTGAAGAAATAAAATTAATGGATGTTGTTAAAATTATAGATGGCGAGGATATTTTCAATACATGCCTGATTAATCTTAAATCGTGTAGCACAGAAAGTCACGAAAAATCACCATGCCCCCTGCATAAGAAATTTAAACCTATTCGTGATCAGATTGTAGAATTATTCAATAATCAAACAATAGCTGAATTGGCTGAAGATATTGAAAACAATGAGAATATTGAAATTTAGTAAATTATAGGATAAAATACCACTAATATCCGGTTTAATAATTATGAGTTAAGGTGCAGGTATTACACGTCTTCACTAACTACTGACTAAATGCCTTCCTGCAGAAATGGAAGCCAGGAGATAAAAAAAACATTGTGCTTGAGACCATCGTTTTGGCATTTGAATTTAATCCTCCTTCACGTTCCGCTTGCGCCACCGCAAAAGCTTTAGGCGGCACGCGGTCGGCGGACGAGAAGAATGGTTTAATTCCCCGGCGTTCTACTCCGAAATGGGGCTTAAGGGTTCTACCCTGAAGTCTCATACCTTTGATTAGGTAAATACTCACATTTTTATTAAATTAAAGCGTAACAAGAATTGTAGATTTTATAATGAAAAATACCATGAACATAGATCAGCTGATGGAGCTTTTATATAAAGAGCAGATTAACACCTGGTTTGATCTGGGTTTATTTATTGATCGTTTCAAAGAAGAAAAAGCACTTAATAGAAAAAGTTATAAAAAAACATATAATGAATTTAAGAATCATTTGAAAAACGGAAGTTTGGGTTTTATTACGTATGGATATTCTGTTGATGGTGTAGCAATTGAAATATTAAAATATGCAAAAATATTTCACCAAAATTTTCCTGGTATAGACATTCATTTAATCGGAGGAAATTTTCAACCCGAATCATATAAGTTGATAGATGATAGTTTTACAAAATATGAAATAAAAGAAGCATGTTCGTTTGATGATTGGGATTTATATAAATTGTTTTTTTCGGTAAGACTTGAAAGGGGAAGCGAAAAATACAATAAATTAATTCTGGATTATTGGAAGCAGGTTTTAGTAATAGTAGAAAAATTAGGAAGATATATTGAAGAAGAAGAAATTGAACTTTTATACCTGGTAAACGTAGCATCAAATCCTGGAAATGTAGCCCTAACACTTGCAATAGTTATTATTTCTGAATTTATTGAAATTCCGGTCATAAATAATAATCATGATTTTTATTGGGAAGGAGGGAGTAGAGAAATAGATAGAATTGAAAATAACTTTCCTACAGGACCAAGAGATTTTTTCTTCACAAATTCTCATTTAGGCGAATTTTTCTCCTTGATAGAAGTGTTGTTTCCCTGGGAATCAAGGTCGTGGATGTCTGTTAATATAAACGAAGAACAAAAAAACCATTTAATTAAAATAAATGGCCATAATCCGGCAAATGTTTGTGAATTAGGTACCGCTGTTGATACAAGTGATTTCAAAACTATTAGTAAAAGAGAAAAAATAAAGACATTTTATCAATTTGAAAAAGTATTAAGCAGATATAAAAAAACACTGATAGCTTATTCGGCTAAAGATGTATTATTTAATAAACTGGTAGAAGAAAAAAATGTTAAACCAATTCTTATAGGTTATGGAAAAACAAAACCAGTAAATAATTTTCTTGCAGAAAATATAATTTTCCTGCAACCAACGAGGATAATTGGAAGGAAAAGAATTGAAACAGGGTTCAGGCTTGTAAAAAGGCTTTTTGGCAGAGAAAAATTCAAATCAAAATTTGGAGAAACAGATAATCTTAAATTAACAATACTGGTTACCGGACCTATAGCAACAGGACACTATAAATATTTTGAAAAACTAATTAAAAGATTTAACCTGCTTGTAGAAAGCTTAGATAAGAAATTTAGAGACAAAGTTTACCTGGCCTTTCTTTTCAGTGAGCTTGATAAAGAATCATTTAAAAAGAGATTTAAAAATCCTGTTGGTATTATCGATCTGTATAAAATTGCTTCATTAATATTGCTTCCAAGCGAAACGGAAGGAAGAGGCTTGCCAATTATTGAATCAGCCGCAAGTGGGGTACCAATTTTTTGTCGCAGATACTACCCTGAAAATGTTTACTCTCATGTAATAGGAGAACATTTACCAGAAGATGAAAGATTAAATGTAATAGAGTTTGACGGAAAGAAAATAAGAAATAATCAACTTGAAAAAATTATAAATATTGTATTTTATCCTCATACATTCAGTGATGTATTCAAGCACAACCAGAGGGTGGTAGAAAAAAGATATAGCCTTGAATCCCTGAACAAAAATATAAATGATATTTGTAAAAAATTATATCTTCAGATCAGTTCAGACACTAAAGTAAAAAACATTTCTAAGAAAATACTTACTAAATACAAAACAATAATTGACAAGCCTGATAAGGAACTGGAAAATCTGATTAACACACAAAAAAGACAATACCTGCCGGGTTTTGGTAAAATGGAATTTATGTTGAATCTGAAATCACTGATTGATCCAAGTGCTTTTAGGGCAGAGGAGCAGGCAGGCAGGGGTATGATTTTTTCATTTGCAAATGAAATACTGAAAAATGATCAGGATATAAAACTCTACAGTGAAGAAAAAATTATAGACTTTTATAATTCAATAGATGAAATTTTCAGAATAAGCGAAGGAGAACATAGAATACAACACGACCATTCATTTGCCTACAGACACAGGAATAGAAAATATATGCCTTACAGGGATTTTACCTACCAGGAATTTACGGGCCTGGTAAATATGCTATACTATGAAATTATCCAACCAACTTCTCTTCACCCAATAGATCCGGGCATACATTTCTTTACAGACTGGAACCTTGCATTGTCGCAATTAACAGCGAGTAATGAATTGCGAATTGACGATAGAGATTTTCTCATTAAAAAAATGAAAGAAAATACAGTGTTGGGAATATTTTCAGGGAAATACGTAAAACATGAGCTGGAATTTTTTGTTCTTCAGGCCATTCGCTCAAGGTATAAATTGAAACTTGAAGAAGAACTTACAGAAAAAATTTTATTAAAAAATATTAAGGGAAAAAAACCAATATATCTTTTTATCAGAGAAAAATCTGTAATAGGAGCATCTCCGGCTGAAGAGGTAATAGATTTTATCAAAACCGGAGGTGACCAGGAATTAAAACTATTATTAAAACACGGACTTTTAAAAATAATTAAAACCAAACAATGGTGTGTTGGAATTCATTTTGCTCAGAGTGGCAGGGAGGCGCTTGTAGCACTCAATGAAATTAAAGAACAGGGGGGGCTTATTATTTCTCACCATAGAAATGCTGCTGTCATGACAGATATAGTAGATATCGACAGAATTCATATAGATAGAGTTGAAGATCCCATAACGGCTAATATTATGGGAATACCTGAGGGAAGTGGTTATATTCAGTTTGTTCCTGCCAGCGTGAGGGCAACACTTGCCTATCCAACTCCCATCCAGACAGCCTTAGATTTTCATAATACCTTAATCAGCCAGGAATTTAAAAACCTGAAAGAAAAACTTGGAGAAGCAACACTGTTTCAGGAAATAAGAAAAGATGCAATTGAAAAAGGAACACCCATAAAAAAACTGATAGAAGAGCTAAAACACACAAAAGAAGGTGGAAAAATTAAAGTAAAAAAATCTTTTGTTAGTGGGGTTTACCCGGATCGATTACCCTGGAATGGGGCCTATGTGAAGACAAAGAATATAGATAAGTCGAAAAACTGGAAGTTTATAGCAGTTTCCTCGAGCGATAAAACAAAAACAGTTTTAAGTCTTATACAGGAATTTGAGAGAGAAAACAACAAAACAGTGGAATTTGCGTGGAATGGTGGATATATTCTTAACCCGGAATTGGTTGGGAAGCTTGGCTTGCCCGAATCATATATTGGATCACCACTTGGTTTGATAATTTCTGATTTTCATGTTCAATGCCCCCCTCTATTTAATAAGCCTGCACTTTTGGTTCATGAAAGTGGAAAATTGAATATTAAGCGTGTAAATTGTTCGGGTGGATTGTTTTTGAGTAATGGAAAACAAAAAATTGAATTTACTTCCAAACAATATAATATGCCAAACCCGGAAGAACAAAAATGGTGTTTTTACGACCTCTTGTATGATAAAGGATATTTACCTGCAGTAAACAGGACAATAGTTAGATTGGCAGGTAACAAGGTTATGGAAATAATAAAAACACCGGAACAAAAAACATTAAAAACTATACCTGTTGGATTAACATTGTCTTTCAGATCTGACTTTTATCCGGAAAATTCCTTTGAGGAAGGTATGGAGCTGGAAATTAAACTTAAGGGATTTGAGACAGTTAAGTTTGCAGTTGAGGCCGGCCCAATGTTGATAGACAAAAGTAAAGAATGTATAGATATGGAGATTGAAGGATGGAAAACCAACAATTCAATTAACACCCAGGCAGCAAGACTGGATTATACCGACATGAGAGGGCCAAAAATAGCTGCAGGAATTGATGGGAACGGCAATTTTATGGTTTTAACCATTAATGGAAGAATAAGAGAATCTGTTGGGGCAACACACAATGATATGGCTGAAATACTTGAAAGCTTTAATATTAAGGAAGGGATGGGCTTTGATCCGGGAGGAAGCTCTACCTTGATTTTCGGAAAGGAAGTATTAAATATTTCTCCTTACAACAGTAAATATGAGAGAAATATATATTCACTGCCCCCGGAACCAAGAGCTGTTGCAAATGCAATTCTGGGTATTTACGAATAAACAAAGATTATATGGCCGGGATTTATATCCATATACCATTCTGCAGGAAAATTTGCAGCTATTGCGATTTCTATAAATCAGCATCATTTAATAATAAAACTGAAATTCTGGAGGGAATTATTGCCGAATTGAACTATCGGAAAAACTATCTTGAAGATGAAGAAATTGAGACAATATATTTTGGGGGAGGAACACCATCCGTATTGGCTGATGTTGAAATTGCCCGGATACTAAATGCCATACATGACCTTCATCAAGTATCTGAAGATCCTGAAATAAGCCTTGAAGCTAATCCCGATGATTTGACAAAAGGATATTTAAAAAAATTATTAAAAACAGGGATAAACAGATTGAGTATAGGATGCCAGTCTTTTACAAATGAAGATTTGATATTATTGGGTCGCAGACATAATGCAAAACAATCTTACAATTCTGTGTTGAATGCAAAAAGTGCCGGCTTCTCAAATATCAGCATTGATTTGATATATGGCATTCCCGGAATGAAAAATTGGCCTGAAACATTGAATAAGGTTCTGGATTTGCAGATTCAACATATTTCTGCATACCATTTAAGTATAGAAGAGAAAACAATACTTCATAAATTGAAGCAAAAGGGTTTTTTTAAGGAGCTTGATGAACTAATTAGTAATCAGCAATATGTAAAACTTATTGAATTTGCCGAGAAAAACCAATTTATTCAATATGAAATATCGAGTTTCGGAAAAAATGGGTTTTTCTCTAAACACAACAGTAATTATTGGAAGCAAGAAAAATACTTAGGCCTTGGTCCTTCTGCCCATTCCTTTAACGGTAGTTCCAGGCAATGGAATGTAAGCAATAATAAAAAGTATGCCCAGGAAATTAATAAAGGAAAATTATCATTTGTAAAAGAAATTTTAAATACCCTTGACCATTATAATGATTATATATTAGTTTCTTTACGAACTATGTGGGGGGTTGATTTAGAATATGTTGAAAATAAATTTTCAAAGGAATTAAAGGATTATTGTAAAACAAGTGCCAGGAAATTCGTAGAATATGGCATGTTAAGAATAAAAAACAACCACATCTATCTTACCAACC
>DAOWNN010000221.1 GCA_030642585.1 Bacteroidota bacterium
CTGATATGGGATTAAATTATGTAGCTACAAATTAAAGTGTGGGAACCACCCAGAAAAGGATAAGAAAAGCTATCTGTATTGTTGCCCTTGACGAGAATAAAATTGTTGGTACTATAAGCTCTTGAATCCTTCAGAATTTTGCATAATTTTGGATGCTAATTTTCTGCATCGTAATTAAAGGATTTAAGCTATCACAGAGATATAAATTGAAAAGAGTTGGAGACAAATGAATAACATAATAAAACGGACAATTGCTCCGATGATCCTGAAAAATGGTAAACGTCTTGAAAAAACAAGATTAACAGAGAATCCCATTATTATTGGATCATGCCCTCGTTCTGGTTCGACCTTGCTCAATGCAATCCTTTCTGCTCACCCCAATATTTTTGCTATAAAAAAACAAACCTTTGCATTTAATAAATGGATAAAAGTTGATGACCATTACAAGGTGGAAAGATTGGATAGGCTCTACCGTGAATTCATTTACCGGAGAATTCCGAAAACAGCCACTCGCTGGTGTGAGAAATCACCTAATAACATCATTAGTTTTGACAAAATATTGGATTTTCATCCTACAGCAATACTGATCAACCTCATCAGGGATGGAAGGGATGTGGTCACCTCAAAGCATCCGAAACATACTCCTGATCAATACTATGTTCTGATTGAAAGGTGGATCAGGGATATCAATTTTGGATTAATCTACCAGAATCATCCCAGGGTAGTGACTCTCAAATATGAAGACCTGATCCTGAATTTTGATAAAACTATTCATGGATTATGCAAATCCCTCTCATTAAAGTTTCACCCAAATTTTATGGAGTGGGAAAAATATACAACTATTCGAACAAGTAAGCATTGGAATAGTTCTGTTCAAAAAATCCATTCCGGGGGAATTGGCAAATGGAAAAAGAAGGAACACATTGATCGTTGCCTTGAATTTATGAGAAACCGGGAAGCGGTTAAGTTGCTTGAAAAACTTGATTATACTATTGAATAAAATGATAAGATGGATCTTCATTAGACTGCTATTTTATTATAGAAGTAGAAGCCAAATTGAATTCCTTCATTAGCATCCCAGAGTCCGTTTTTTCCCAGTCCCTCATAGCCTCAGTAAAAGAAGAAAGGAAAACCTGTCATTGAAAAAGATGTTCAACAGTGAACCCATAACAAAATTTACATTTGTATTTTGTCCATTACCATACCTCCCCTTCATATATTTAACGTAGAAGACTGATGTAAAAGGAAATCCATCAGCTATAAACCTTCAAAACGGACAAGGGATTCTGATTGGTATAACAAAGCTTTCGTTGCAAAATTTAATCAACTAGCTGTCGACCCTACTTATCAGGAAAAAGGAATTGGAGGGAAACTGGTTGAAATTGTTGAAAGCATTGCAATAAAACAGGGAGTTGGCGAACTTGCTCTTGATACTTCAGAGGAGGCTAAAGATTTAATTAGTTATTATGAGAAAAGAAATTACCGATTTATTGAATACCTACAGTGGGATTTCACAAATTATCGAAGTGTGATTTTGAGTAAAAAGCTATAATCCAAATATTACTATAATAAAATCTTTAACAAATAGTTTTTTCATCCCTCCCAGCAACCCAATCCTCAACAGGAATAGTCCAGTTGCCATATTTTTCTGTAAGATAAGTTTTATAGTCAAAGGGTACCTTGAATTTTTTTCCACGGTATTCAATCTCCTCATAGGAATCATAATGCCGTTTATTAACCTTCATCACTTTATTCATAGCCTGCCAATAGGTGAATTTTTGGTCATTTGTCTTTATAAAAACATCCAGCATAATATAATTTTTCATGAAATAAGAATGAAAAAACTTTAGTATAGATACTGTGAAAGGTTTCACTTTTAAAATTCTAAAGCTTCCCTTTTTTATTGGACCATAATCAATTTCACTTTTACGCTTTGTCACCTTATAGCCTTTTTGATACAACATACGAAAACAGCCATCCATTTTTAACATCTCTTCTGCCGGAATTGAAATATCTACATCATGATCCCAGGGAAGCAGCTCCCCATCTCTTACAAGGCCCAGGAGAGTTCCTCCTTCAAGATGATACATAATATTGCATTGATCAAAGGTGTTTACAACATCAAATAATAATTTACGAGCTCTTTTTAAGTTCTTCTTTCTTAATTCCGGTAACATTTTAGAAAAAGTTAATATTATTATTTTTTACAATTACTTCCCTAAAGTAAATAATCTGATTCTAACAGATGAGCGGATAAAAATCTTACAAAAATAAACATGATTCCCAATATATTTGGATAATTTTACCCAATTGGACTAAAAAAAGTGAAATGGTGAAAATTTCTGCAGTTATCATTAGTTATAATGAAGAAAAATATATAGGAAGGTGCCTTAATTCTCTACAGCAGGTAGCAGATGAAATTGTAGTTGTGGATTCATATTCTCAAGACCAAACCAGGGAAATTTGTAAGGGCCACAATGTGAGATTTATAGAACATGAATTTGAAGGCTATAGGCAACAAAAGAACTGGGCAATGTTTCAAGCCTCAAATGAAATAATTCTTTCCCTGGATGCAGATGAATGTCTTTCAGAAGAATTGAAGAATTCTATATTAAGTGTTAAAAACAATTGGGAGACGGATGCTTATTCTTTTAACCGCCTTAACAATTATTATGGAAAATGGATCAAACATTCAGGAGTTTACCCGGACAGGAAATTAAGATTGTTTGACAGAAGAAAGGGGAAATGGGGTGGAGTTAACCCGCATGACAGGTTCATGTTAAATACCGGGAGTAAACCTGAACTCTTAGCCGGAGATTTATTCCATTATGTCCAGGACTCAATTGATGATCATATTGACAAGATCAGGATGTTTTCTATGATCAATGCCGGGGAATACTATAAAATGGGAAAGAATTCTTCCTTTCTAAAAATTCTTGTTCATCCTTCATGGAGATTCTTTAAATCCTATTTTTTGAACATGGGATTTTTAGATGGCTATTATGGCTTTGTTATATGTTCCTTAAATGCCTATTCAAGTTTTTTGAAGCATGTTAAAATCAGAAAATTAAACATGAAAAGGAAGGATAAATAATAATGTCGAAATCATAAAATAAATCAGTTATGAAGATTATAATACTCGCAGCGGGTATTGGTTCAAGACTGGGGAATCCTTTCCCAAAACCATTAACTCCTTTGAAAAATGGGAAAACAATTATGCAGCAACAGGTTGAAAAGCTCACTTCTTACTTTTCTGTTGATGACATATCAGTTATTATCGGGTTTAAGAAAGACCTGATAATGGAAAGCTTTCCTGATTTAAGTTATATCTATAACCAGTCCTTCGATCGTACAAATACATCAAAAAGCTTGTTAAAAGGGCTTAAGAAATATCCAAAATCATCTATACTATGGTTAAATGGAGATGTTGTATTTGATGAGAAAATACTGGAGTATATACTTCCCTATATTGCCCAGGATGTTTCATTTGTAGCAGTAAATAATTCTGAAGTTGGAGATGAGGAGGTAAAATACACACTGGATAAGGATAAATATATTAAGCTGATATCCAAGGAAGTGGAAAAGGGTCTTGGAGAAGCTGTAGGCATTAATTATATTGCAAACAAGGACCTGTCTTCGTTTACAAACCGATTGGAGGAATGTGAGGATATGGATTATTTTGAAAAAGGTCTTGAAATGGCAATACAGAAAGACCATATAAAAGTGAAAGCTGTAGATATATCCAAATTTAATTGTGTGGAAGTTGATTTTGAAGAAGACCTGGAAAATGCTAATAAATTATTTAGTAAATAACTATGAAGGTTATTCTCTTTTGTGAGCTGCCTTACTCTTATGAAATATTATATCCCCTTTACAAAATAGGTTTTAAAAGGGATTACAAACAGTTATGGTTTATTCCGGAAGTTGTTCAATCTAAACTAAAGCTTGACCCTGATTTAGAGATGACCGCCAACATGAAGGATCTGCATGATTTTCAGGGTGATGCAATCCTGGTGCCAACCAATTCCATTCCACACTATCTCAGGGGTGTTAAAGTGCAGATATTTCATGGTTTTGCAGGAGAAAAAAAGGGCCACTTCAGAATAAGGCATTACTTTGATCTATACCTGACCCAGGGACCTTATTTTACCAGACAATTTCAGACATTTGCAAAAAGGCATAAGAATTTTCAAGTAGTAGAAACCGGCTGGTCAAAAACAGATCTATATTATCAGGAACTAATTTCCTTTCAACAAAAGAAAAATAAAATCCTGGTTGACAACAGAGTCAATACAATTGTTCTTTATGCCCCAACTTTCTCTCCTTCTTTAGCATCTGCCGCAGATCTCCTACCTGAGCTGGTTTCACTGGCCAAGAATGAGCCAATATATCTGTTTGTTAAATTTCATGATAAAATGGATCCTAAACTTATTCATGAATATAAACATAAGTTCGATGGATTTGAGAATGTTGAAATCCTGACCCGAAAAGATATTATCCAAATCCTGATTATTAGTGATTATTTAATATCAGACACCTCTTCTGTTGTTTATGAATTTGTTCTGTTGAATAAGCCTGCACTTACTTATAAATCAAGATCGAAAAATATTAATTGGATTGATATTCAAGATCCTCAACAATTAATTCCTGCCTTCAAAAACATGGTAAGCAATGATGAGTATGTTTCGAAAAGGAAAAATATAATTTCAGAATATCACCCATATACCGATGGGAAATCATCAGAA
>DAOWNN010000083.1 GCA_030642585.1 Bacteroidota bacterium
AATATAGGCTTCTGTAGACCTTTTCACAAGATCTCCTTCTGCTGCATGGGATGCAATTATATGACATACCTCAGCTGGCACACCACATTGCTCTGCCAGGGAAACTCCAGAAAAAGGATGCCTTAAATACTTTCCGTATCGCCCCTGAACCGACTCTCCTTTACTATTTTTCTCATATTCAAGCAATTTTCCTACATCTGCAAGAATGGCTCCGGAAATAAGAATGTCCATATTCACCGGTAATTCTTTACCGAAAAATTCATTCATTTTCAAACCACTTTCACGGGCAATATGTACCACAGCCCTCTTATGTGCCATAAAGCTTACCTTTAAACCAGGGCCAGCTAGTAGTGTAAAAGGAATTTTATTAAGATCTTCCGGACTCATAACACTTTTTTCCAAAGCTAATGCCCAGGTTTTTGTGGTTTGTTCGCGAAGAACCGGATCGTTTATCCAGTCCAGTTCGGGCCATAATTTTTTCAGCTCTTCAATCATGATTTCCTGCTTAGTGTTAACTTATAAATTGCTAATTATTGCATCCGCCATTTGATGAGTAGAAGCTGCCCCCTTCTCAAGAACATCTACAGATCCCTTCATTTTTTTCATATCATAAGTCTGTACAATTCCCTCGCTTATGGTCTTTGCCACTGCATTCCTAATTTTAGTCGCAATTTTATTTTCATCAATAAAATCAAGCATCATACAGGCTGATTCAATCATTGCAATAGGATTAACAATAGATTCCGGATAATCAGCATATTTAGGGGCTGAGCCATGAGTCGGCTCAAATACACCAATTCCTTCATCATTGAATTGGGCACTGCAAGCAAATCCCAGGCCACCAATAAGTCCTGCAAAACCATCCGAAACTATATCACCAAACATATTTCCGGCAACTATAACACCATAATTTTCCGGATTTTTTGTAAGCCACATCATCTGGGCATCAATATTGGTGTTCCACAATTGAATTTCCGGAAAATCCCTGTTTTGTATTTCTTTTGCAAGCCTGTACATCATTCCTGATGTTTCCCTAATAACATTAGGTTTTTCACACAGAGTAACAGATTTATATCCATATTTCCTGGCGTATTCAAATGAAGCAAGCAATATTCTCTCCGTAGCTTTCCTGGTAAAGATCCTTGTTGATACAGAGACCTCCTCTTTAGGAGTATCCCCGAAATTAGTTTTGAATTTCGGATGTGTCATTAAAGCCTGATAAACCTGATCGGGAGGATCTGACCATTCCACTCCACCATACAAACCTTCTGTATTCTGCCGGAATATAACTACATCCACAGCCGGCTCTTCAATTTCATCCCCCACTCCCCTGCTTATAAAATTCAAAGGATTGCCGGTATATGTATGACAGGGACGGATACAAATATCCAGTTTAAAATGTTGCCGCAGACCAACAATCGGACTGGAATAGACAAGGCCAGCATCACCTAATTCCGGATTCAATTCCTGGCTTGCCTCTTCCTTGGGCTTGGAAGTAATTGCACCAAACAAAGCAACTTTGTATTTCTGAATTAAGTCAATGGTACGTTGCGGCAGTGGATTTCCTTCAGAACGCCAGAATTCCCAACCGATATCCCCTTCAATATACTCTGCCTCAAAACCGGCAGAAGTTAAAACTCTAATTGCTTCTTCAAGCACTACCTGCCCGATTCCATCTCCAGGCATACTTACAATAGTTCTTTTAGCCATTTTCAGGTGTATTTTAGATCATTAAATAATATGACAAATTTAGCACAAATTCTAAATTGATAAAGATGTTATATAGTAGTTTTTTTCATGTTTAAACAATTATTTTTTTTCTATTTTTGCAGCAAATAATTTTGACTGATTCAATGAATGATATATTAGACCTTACAGCCCATCCTATCTGGGATTATTTTAGTGATATTCTTCAAATACCCAGGGCTTCAGGAAAAGAAGAAAAAATACTTGCCTACCTGAAAATTTTTGCTAAAAATCACAATCTTGTTTACTCGCAGGATAAACCAGGTAATCTACTGATCAAAAAAGAAGCAACCAGGGGTAAAGAAAATATGGAGACCATTATTCTTCAGAGTCATATAGATATGGTATGCGAGAAAAATATGGATACCAGGCATGATTTCGACAAAGATCCCATACGAGTTCAGATTACTGATGACTGGATCATAGCCAACGGAACCACTCTTGGTGCTGATGATGGCATTGGTGTTGCGTCACAGCTTGCCATTTTAGCCTCTGAAAAAATTGAACATGGTCCAATCGAATGCCTGTTTACTGTGGATGAAGAAAGCGGGATGACCGGAGCAATGGATTTGGGAAAGGACCTGCTGACAGGGAAAATACTCTTAAATCTTGATTCTGAAGATGAAGGTGAACTTTTTATTGGTTGTGCCGGAGGAATTGACACACTTGCCACCTATGAGATAAGCCATACAAAAACCCCTGGCTCACATACTGCATTCAAACTATTTGTCAATGGGTTAAAAGGTGGGCATTCAGGAGATGAGATTCACAAGGGTCTTGGAAATTCAATAAAAATATTGAATAGGATACTCTGGGAAGGCAGTAAGA
The DNA here is from genome assembly GCA_030642585.1 of Bacteroidota bacterium. Taxonomy (GTDB): domain Bacteria; phylum Bacteroidota; class Bacteroidia; order Bacteroidales; family VadinHA17; genus JAYEGO01. The sequence continues at coordinate 2,575 of DAOWNN010000083.1, forward strand.
AATTTGACTTGAAAGTTCATAGTTTCACTGGAGGAAATTTAAGAAATGCTATTGCCAGGGAAGCATTATCCACTTTTGTGATTCCACATGATAAAATTCAAATCTTTCAGACTTTCTATGCTGAATTGTCAGATATAATAAAAGCAGAATATTCAAAAGCCGATCCTGGCCTGCATTTTCAGCTTGAAGAGACAAATCTTCCTGATGTAGTTTTTGAGAGATTTTTTCAGGATAGCTTATTATCTGCTCTGTATGCCTGTCCTCATGGAGCACTAAGTATGAGTCGCGATATTGAAGGATTGGTGGAAAGTTCTACCAATCTGGCATCCGTAAAACAAGCCAATAATAAAACCCTGGAAATAACTACCAGTCAAAGAAGCTCTGTGGAAAGTGCTAAAACTAATATTTCCCAAATGGTTGAAAGTGTGTTTTTTTTATCGGGAGCCAAAGTTAAACATTTAGGTTCTTACCCGGGATGGACACCAAATACTGAATCAACAATTCTGGAAATTACCAGATCGGCATATGAAAAACTTTTTGGAAATAAAGCAGAAGTAAAAGCCATTCATGCCGGCCTTGAATGTGGTCTTTTCCTTAAAAAATATCCTGAACTTGACATGATCTCTTTTGGACCAACAATCAAGGGCGCGCACTCTCCTGATGAGCGCCTGCACATTGAAAGCACTTATAAGTTCTGGGACTTACTGCTGGAAGTTCTGAAAATGATTCCTGAAAAAGAGTAAAAAACAGAACCAGGCAGCCATCCCGAAATGTCATTCTGAATTGTAGATCGATCCGACGGATCGAATAACGAACCAAGAGCTTCGTTATACTTTCCCTACGTCACCTTGACTTCCTTTCACAAGGGATTAAGCGAATTATTCATCTAATGGGGAGAAATCCTCTTTCTTAACACCACATACGGGACACATCCAATCATCAGGAATTTCCTCAAATGGTGTTCCCGGAGAAATTCCTCCATCAGGATCACCTTCCTCGGGGTTATATATATACCCGCAAACAGAGCATTGATACTTTTTCATAAGATTAAAAATTAATTTTACTGCTTTATTTTTCTTACAGAATCCAATAGAGTTCCATCAACCCACTTAATTACGGCAACAATATCTTCATCCAATTGTGGCTTTTCCGGTTTTCCACAAATCTTTTCAGCCTTATCCTTAAGTTCTTCTATGGTCATAACCGGCAAGCCTGATCCTTTAACTGCTTTAATCAGATCTTTACGTCCTGGATTTATTGCAATTCCTCTTTCGGTAACAACAACATCAATAAGTTCTCCAGGGCCGCAAAGCGTTGTTACTTCATCAACGATAACCGGGATCCTGTCCCTGAAGAGGGGAACAGGAAGTATTACAGTCTTTGAAAACAAACAATTCTGCCAACCACCCATTCCATGTAAAAGATAGCCATCGGAATGTGTAACGACATTTGCATTGAAATTGACATCAATTTCTGTTGCACCCAGGATTACAACATCCACAAGGCTGGCAAAATTACCTTTTCCGTGATAGTTATAAGAAGTAAACGGGCTGGTTGAGATATGTCTTGAATTTTCTGCCATTGAACGTACTCCTTCAAGATCAAAGGTCTGTCCATCAAGAATATAGTCTACCAGGCCTTCTTCAAGCATAGAAACCAGATATTTATTGCTTCCTCCTCTGGCGAAACGAGCCTTAATCCCTTTTCGCTTCATTATTTCCCTGAAGTATTCTCCAACTGCCAGGGACGTTCCTCCCGCACCCGACTGAAAAGAAAAGCCCTCCTTAATTATTCCTGCATGCTCACAAAACCTTGCTGTTAATTCTGCCAGAAATAGTCTGTCAGGACTTTTTGTTATTTCAGTAGTCCCAGAAATAATTTTTTCGGGATCTCCCAGTTTGTCAATTTTCACAGTATAATCAACATAGTTTCCCTGAATTTGCCAGGGATAACATGGAAATTCAACCATGTTATCAGTAACTACAATAACTTTTTCAGCATACTGGGAATCAGCCAGGGCAAAACCCAATAAGCCTGTAGACGAGGGTCCCGACAATCCATTAGCGTTACCAAATGAATCGGCACAACCTGCTCCGATAACTGCAATATCTATCTGTACTTCACCATCCTGTACAGCCTGGTATCTTCCACCATGAGATCTGAGAACACCCAGTCCTTTCATTTTACCATCTGATGTAAACTTTCCAAGAGGCCCATTCATGCTTCCTTCAATATGATGGATCGTACCATCCTCAAGGTATTGAATTAAATGCTCATGACAGGGAAATGAGGCTGAGGGAAACCACATTAAGTTCTTTACCCCCAAATCATGTGCAATATCAAATATTTGGTTGGCAAGATAATCCCCATTTCTGAAGTGATGATGAGTTGAAATGGTCATACCATCCCTTAAGCCAGCCTTTACCAGGGCTTCTTTTAAACTTGTAACAAGTTTGTTTCCATCATTAGGATAGTCGGCACATGAAACTCCGCTGGATCCGTGTTTTCTTGTTTTTGGCTTATGTTTTGCAAGCCCCTTATATGGAACTTGAGCTTTCCCATTCACATTCTTCGGAACCCACCTGCCAGCGGCATTCTTAACTTTTTCAGAATCTTTCAATATCATTTGGTGCTACATTTTTAAAAATACCTGCCTTTATGAACGAATATTAATATTTATTTGGCCCCGTTTCTCTGCAACAAACCTAAACTCACAGCCAGGTTAATCGTTTTTTGTGCCCGTTTAACAACCGGAGCATCAATCATTTTTGTTCCAAGAGAAACAACACCCAAACCATCCTTCTTTGCTTTTTCGAAAGCCTCAACAATTCTTGCAGCTTTGTTAAGCTCATTCATGCCGGGCTGAAATTCTTCATGAATTACCTGTATTTGTCTTGGATGTATACAACCCATGCCTTCAAAGCCAAGGGACCTGGATTTCCTGACTGCCTCCTTCAAACCCTCCATATCACCAACATCCGAAAAAACCGAATCAATTGGTTGAATTCCTACAGCTTTACATGCATTTATCAACCTGGTGCGGGCATATAAAGACTCATCACCCCTGGCAGTGCGCCTTACACCTATATCAGCTGTATAATCTTCCAGGCCTATTGCCATTGCCACAATATTTTTTGAAGAAACTGCAATCTCAAAAGCGTTCTCAACTCCCAGGGCACTTTCAATAATCGGCATTATAAAAATAGGGTCATCCTTAACTGCCGGCTCTGTTAATCTGGAAATTTCTTTCTCCAATTGAAGAATTTGGTCAGGGCCCTCACATTTGGGCACAAGTATTAAGTGCACATTATGATTTACAATAAAAGCAAGATCTTCCAGGCCTAACGGAAACTGATTGATTCGTACCATTCTTTCAGTACCCATAAAATCAAGTTGTCGTAAGGCATTACGTACCAGGAATCTTGCTTCATTCTTTTTTTCTGATGAAACAGAATCTTCAAGATCCAAAATCAAGCCTCCCGGTTGATGAACTCCTGCATTAAGCATTAAACTGGGAGAATTCCCTGGTAGATATAAGCGGCTGAACCTAAATCTTTCTTTCGTCGATTTATATAGATTTTCAGTAAGCATTTCAGGTAAATATTCCTTTTCTGACCCGACATGATACTTAATCATGGCTTCCATTCTTGCCAAAAGAACAAAAGGCAAAGCACCAGAATCCTGAATCGTAATACGGGCATTCTTAATATCAAAAAAGCCTAAAATATCTTTAAGCATTTCACGAATAGACTTTCCATACATTGAACTCACTTTAGAGTTCAAATCGATCTCTAAACCCCCTTTTGTTAAAAGCTCCATGTTTACCTGGCAATCGGAGCGAACCCCGGGTCCGGAATTACCAAAAAATATTTTATCCTTTTCTACTGGCTTTGCCATATTATCTACTTTGAGTTATACAAATATAATCATAGTCCTTATGAAAAACTGAAATTCATTATCCATTTTTACTTTGCTGCAAATTGCTTATTTCTTGTTTTTATTTTCGCATAATTCTATAAGTACTCCCGATGTAGAACCCGGGTGAAGAAATGCTATATTGAGATCATCTGCGCCTTTTCTTGCTTTCTTATCAATCAAATTAATTCCTTTTTTCTCCATATTCATAAGTCTTTCTTCTATGTTACTTACAGCAAAAGCAAGATGATGCATTCCTTCTCCTCTCTTTTCAATAAACCTGGCTATAGGGCTGGATGGATCTGTAGCTTCTAACAATTCTAATTTGGTTTCTCCAATTTTAAAAAATGCAGTTCTTACCTTTTGGTCTTTCACCTCCTCAACCTTATAACATTCATAACCCAGCATTTCTTCGTATAATGAAATGGATTTATCCAGGTCCTTAACTGCAATTCCTATATGTTCAATTTTAGATGCTTGCATATTAGCTTAATTATTTATTCAAGACAAAGATATTCATTTCCACGCTAGTCAAAGAATGATAATTATCAAATATCTATTCATGAGATAGAATTGCTAAATTTACACTACAAATCGTTTATTTATTTTTTAAATTTCTAATACATAATAAAAATCATAGATTCAAACAAACTCCTGATAAAATATTATGATGATCTATCTCACCTAATCTCTGTAATTTATCTCATTGGTATTTGAAGTGGAGAGAGTTAATAAACTTATACATTTATTTTGGGTTTATTGGAGACTGCTGAAGCATCTCCGGATGTACCTTTTGTGGCCATAAAACCACCAGGTTTTGTGCCGGGAGAAGTCCATATGAGCAATTATATGGAAGTGCAAGAGAATTAAATATATTAGGTGATCTATCTCACCATTAACAGAGAAGAGATGTCACTGTAACGAAGAATTATTGAAAGTAAATAAAATATACTTTTAACTTGAGGTAATTTGTTTGTCTTAGAAAAAGGACATTGAGCTGACTTTAAAAACCAGGTAAGATCCGTAAGATTTTATCAAGGAAAGGACATACTAAAAATTTTAAGTATGAAGGAAATCCAGAGGCATAAAAGATGATCTATCTCATCAATTTGAGATAATTGATATCACTAAAAGAAGTGAAACATAATAGAATAAAAGAAATACTTTTAAATTGGGCTAATTATATGCTCGTATGAAAGAAACAAATTAAACAAATAATAAAACCCTAAACTCTATTAATTATGGAAACAACACAAGTGCAAGTAAAAGTTGCCAGAACCCTTACTGAAAACCAGGTTGCCTTTTTATCATGTATGCTTGATCAGGGTGGACCCGAAGAAAAAGATTACAAAAGATTATGCTTGTTAGTAGATAGTCTTGATGAGTCGGGTCATAAGGAAATGCGAGACATTATGTCTCCCCTGCTTACCAACCTTGACACAATGCATGGTTTTGCTGCCTCAAAACCTTACGGCTATGCCGGAGATTTTGAGATGATAGAAATGATTTATGAAAACAGAACTACCAGTGATCCCCGCTTTCAGAAATGGGATTATTGGTGGCACAGTGAATCTGCCTCAAGGGCAGTAAACAACAGAAAAGATTTTTTCATTAATCTAATGACCGAACTTGAAGAAAAATCAAATGAACCAAAAGAAGTTTTAATTCTGGGATCTGGTCCTGCTACCGATGCTTATGAATATCTAAAGGCTAACCCAAATTCAAAAATCA
>DAOWNN010000004.1 GCA_030642585.1 Bacteroidota bacterium
GATCTATAAACTAACTCCGGGCGACATAGTTAACGAAACTGGCATTTTTTCAGGATTGACCGCTGGTAGTTACATGATAGAGGTAACTGATATCAATAATTGTGGTCCGGTAACTACCGAAAATCTGATTCTTAATGAACCGGAAATCATAACCATTGATTCAATAAAATTCGCAGATGAGTCAGCTGGCAACACAAATGATGGTAGTATTACCATATTTGCATCAGGAGGAACGGTACCTTTATCTTATATTCTAAATCCTGGTTCGACACAAAACCAAACAGGAGAATTTACAGGTCTGCAATCCGGAACATATAGTGTAGATATTTCCGATGCCAATAGTTGCGGACCGGTAACTACAGGAGATATCTTTATCGGAAGCCTTGATATTGACGAATTGGAATTAACCATGATCGCCTCTATCTATCCCAATCCAACTCATGGACTCCTACATGTAGTTATAAAAGGGAAAATGAATAAAGCAGTGCGGTTAGAAATCATCAATATGAATGGAAAGCTAATCTATCAGGAAGAGCTTATTACAAATTTTAAAGATGCTATCATTAAAGAAATCGATATTAGTGATCAACCTAAAGGTATTTATTTATTAAATATAAGTGGAAAGAAAGCTTTTCAGAGTATAAAAATTATTCTAAAATAGACTAGTGTAATACGAAGTTATAATTCGTTTCAATAATCCACTTAATCCTGCCCGGATGTGATGCTTCATGTGCTGTCTTGTTTCTTCATGTGTTACATGGATTACCTGAATTAAGGCCCTGCCTATCTGGCCTCCGAGCTTAACCTCTACTGCTTGTTTTCCAGGCATAAGAGGAAAAAAGGCAGACTAAAAATACTCACACATATAATTTGCTCATGCAACTATTTATTTTGTTCATTAGTCAAATAAGAGTGTGTTTTTATATTCAGATTGGTAACTTTGTATTTTAATCTCAGCCTTATTCATGAAGATATTTATTAGGAGACGTCTGGTTTATATTTTTATTGACCTTATCCTGGTTCTTCTCTCCTTTGTGCTGGTGGTCCTAATAAAGGCAGGGTCCCTGAAAACTTACTTCCCAAAATACCTATATTCCTTTCTTATCTTTCTTGCCATCTGGCTGATAACTTCATGGTTTTTAAGAAAGTATTTTTTCAGAGATTATGACCAGTTCAAACATGCTTTCAAGCCTATCTTAATCAGCAATTTTGTAATTCTCGGAACTATAAGTCTGCTTATGTACTTTTTACGATCAGCCTATTACTCCAGGGCAATCGTTTTTGGAACTATCGCATTAGCGACTGGTTTCGAACTTTTCTGGGGGCTTACATACCACTTTATTCGTGTAGCCCGGATCAATGAGAATCCGACTGACCAGGAATATATGGCACTTCAGTCTCAGAAACTAAACGGGAATGGATATAATGACGAGTCAAATTCAAAAGAAAAAATATTGCTTTCTGATAGACTTCAGAACATTATAATTGATGAATGCGGAAAGCAGGCTCTGGAGTTTTTTCAAAAGACTAATATTTTCCCTGATAATGAAATTCTTTTGCTTTCAACAACAAACCTTATTAACATTCAAACCCAGACTGAAGATTACCATAAATCAATCATTAATCTTAAAAGAGTAAATGATATTCGGTATTTAGGTAAGTTCTTTGAGGCAGCCAATGAAAATCTTCCAATGAATGGAACTTTTAGTTGCTGTGTGGAAACAAAAGACCTCAGGAAACAAAGACTTTTTAAAAAGTATCCATTTCTCTTAAACTATTTCTATTATTACCTGGTTGACTTCCCAATAAAAAGAGTATTTCCGAAATTTAAGATCACAAGTGGTATTTACTTTTTCTTAACCAGGGGCCAAAACCGGGTTATTACCAGGGCTGAAACACTTGGGCGTTTGATTTCTTGTGGCTTTGAAGTTCAAAATGAAGAATACATAAATAACCTTTGTTATATTACGGTTAAGAAGATCCAGGATCCTAGCTATGACCCTGACCCTTCTTATGGCCCTATGGTACGGCTTAAGAGAATTGGGAGAAATGGAAAGTCAATTAAGGTTTATAAGATGAGGACAATGTACCCCTACGCCGAATACCTGCAAGATTATATTTATAAGCACCATAGTTTGAAAGATGGAGGTAAATTTGAAAATGACTTCCGGGTATCAACACAGGGGAAGATCATGCGAAAATTCTGGATTGATGAACTTCCTATGCTTGGGAATCTAATAAAAGGAGATCTCAAAATAGTTGGTGTCAGACCTTTAAGCAAACACTATTTCAATCTATATTCAAAAGAACTACAAGAAAAAAGAACCCAATGGAAACCCGGACTGGTACCCCCCTACTATTCTGATCTGCCAAAGACTCTGGAAGAAATACAATATTCAGAAATGAGATATCTTGAAGCCTACGAAAAAAAACCTTTTAAAACCGACTGGAAATATTTCTGGAAAGCTGTCTACAATATTATTTTTAAAAAGGCAAGAAGCCAGTAAAAACTTTGCCGGAAATACACAATGTTCATTGATTTTGTATCTTTAACTACTTACTGGGTTTTATTGATTTAAGAAAATACAACAATTAAGGATTTTCAGTCATTATGATCTTGCTTCAGAAACTAAATAATTCCCTGTTTTCAGGAATCTTGTTTGCTGTATTTCTTTTATTCAATATTCCTGCTTCGAAAGGACAGGAAGTATTTCATCATATTTCAAATTTAAGTTTATATGACTTTCTTGACGAATTGGCAAATTCTCAGCTAATTGACTTGAATACTGCCATTAAGCCTTATAGCCGTTCATTTATTGCCTCAAAATTAGATGAACTTGAAAAGCAAAAAGAGAAATTGAACGAAAGACAAATTAGAGATCTGAAATTTTTTCTGAAAGACTTCAATAAAGAACTTAATCCTGATAAGGACTTTAATAAGCGTTTTGATATTTTTTATTATAAAGACAGCCTCTTTACATTTTCTATTAATCCGATTCTTGGAATTCAATACTGGACCAGTAACAATGGATCTGCCACTCATTGGTGGAATGGTGCTGAAGCTTTTGCATATATAGGTAAACATTGGGGCTTTTATGCGAGTTTGCGGGATAATCATGATGAACAATTTCTATCCAGACCGGAATATCTTACTCAGAGAATGGGCGCCAATTATAAAGGGAACGGTGATTACAGTGAAATGCGTGGTGGAATAACTTACAGCTGGAATTGGGGATCTGCCGGTTTAATAAAGGATCATTTTACATGGGGAAATAATTATAATGGAGCAAATATTTTTTCAGGGAGAACACCATCTATTCCACAAATTTATCTGCACATGAAACCTGTAAAATGGTTTGAATTTAGATACACTCATGGCTGGTTAGTCTCTGAAGTTGTAGATAGTACACGAAGTTACTGGACCAATAGTAGTTATGGCATGGAATACCGGGAAGTTTATCACCCCAGGTACATTGCTACCAATCTATTTACTTTTACACCTGTAGAAAAACTAAATCTATCATTCGGGAACTCTATTGTTTATGCAGACCTGGGCGTTTTCCCCGGATACCTGATACCCCTGGTATTCTTCAAGTCTATTGATCATTCTACAAATCATGGAATTGACAATCAGAATTCACAGATGTTTTTCGACATCAGCTCGCGGAATATTAAAAACCTCCATTTATACTCTACCCTGTTCATAGATGAATTGGCAACATCGCGAATTTTTAATCCGGAAGAATCAAATTTTTACAGCTGGAAGGTAGGAGGAAAACTTTCAAATTTTCCCATACAAAATCTTTCATTTACACTGGAATATACCAGGTCAAACCCTTTGACTTTTCAACATTATGTACCTACCCTGGAGTTTGAATCAAACAAATTCAATCTGGGTCATTATTTGAAAGATAATAGTCAGGAATTTTATATTTCAATTGATGCCAGGCCGTTTAGAGGTTTGTATTTGCATGCATCATTTTTACTTGCACAAAAAGGTCCTGATTATGATGAATTGGGAGGAGACCGTCTTGGTCTTCCTTTCATGGAAACTATTGAATGGGAAAATAATAGCTTTTCATTTTTAGCCAGATATGAGATTATCAATGACGCTTTTCTTATCCTTGAATTTCAAAACAGTAATATTAAAGGGAATGATTTAAATAAATATACACATCCAATGTGGCATGGAAAAACCAATACATTATCAGTAGGAATGAATTTTGGTTTTTAGTTGAATATCTGTGTCTCAAGGATTAATTCTTTTTATCCTTGTAAGCCTCACAAATTTCCTGAATAGATTTGGCTACCGGTATAAATTTCAGTCCCAGTGTTTTTACAAGTTTTTCATTGGAATATGCTTTTCTGTTTTGGCTGGCTCGTGCTAATTCCTTTGTAAGCAATGGTGAATGTCTTGTAAAAGCAGACCACAACTTCTGTACTCTCCAGGTCATGGATGTCAAATATTTTCCAGCTTTAATATCAGGAGGGTTTTTTCCCAGTCCTGAAGCAATCATTCTGAAAATTTCTTCATAACTAAGATTTTCAGAGTTAAGAATAAATCGCTCTCCGAAAATTTCCTTATTCATTAACTGTATCATTGCCTTAACTACATCGCGAACATCTACATAACCCGTAATTCCATGGGTATAAAATCTTTGACCCCGGTCAATCATAGAAAACAAGCTGCCACTTCCTCTTGACCATGACCCCAGGCCAAGAATTACAGAGGGATTCACAATACACACATTCAATCCTTCTGCCATACCTTTCCAAACTTCTAATTCTGAATTAAATTTCGACCAGGAGTACCAGGAAGCATTCTTTGTATTCTTCCAGTATGACTCTTCATTTGCAAGACCATTTTCCCCCACAGGCCCAATGGCAGAGATAGAACTTACAAAACAAAGTTTATTAACTCCCTTTTGTAAGCATAAATCTATAACTGAAGCTGTTCCTCTTACATTTATTTCCATCATCTCCTGTCGAAGCGAATGGTCAAAACTAACAAGGGCAGCACAATGATAAACTTCAGAAACATCATTCATATATATTCCCAGCTCTTCTAAATTTACTATGTCGCCATCAACCCAATGAATTTTCTTTAGAAGGCCTTCTGCATTGTTTGAATAATGTTTAAATATCCGGTGAAGATTCTCTAATGAGCTGTTTTTTCTTTTCAGTGCATATATTTCTTTCCCGCTATGAGCCAGGGAAAATAATAAGTGAGATCCAACAAGGCCTGTTCCTCCGGTAACGAATATCATGTTTGTAAACTTTGGTTAAACCTTGTCAATCGTCTTTCTTCTTCCAAATTAGCTTCTTCCCAAAACCCAATCTGTTGTCTGTAAATTTCAACAATGAGAGTTCAACCACCCAAAGATTTGTTTTCATAAGCATAGCTACAGGGAACTTCTTAAGATAGGCTGTTTTAACTTTTCTAAGTAATTTGTTTTGGGGCTTCCACATTTTCCCTTGAAACTGGACTCCCCTAATCTTCCCTATAACATTAGTTTCAAGCACAATAGATCCTGCAACTAAATCCTGGGTCAAAATATCCTGAATATGCTTTGTGGAATCATCAGATGTAAAAACAAACATATTAAAGTCTTCTATATAAACATAAAAACAGTTTGCACACCAGGGTATATTATCTGAACAAGTTGCCAGGGTTAATACATGATGTTTATTAATGAATGTAACAATTCGCTTATCTATTCCATCCATGATTTAGAAGCTTATACACAATTTTTCCGATAAAGGAACAAAGTTTTTCTATAATAACAAGTTCATGAATTTGATTTTTTGTTCTTTTTCGTTTTTATCCTGTCTTCTCTTCGACAAGCTTGTGCTAAGTTTATCAAAATCTTCTGGAGGACTGTAAATTCCACAACAGTAAATATATTTAACCAATGATTAAGTCATTCATTCATAATATGATTATTAATACCTATTTTTGCAGCCCAAAACATACTGAAAACTATTATAGAACAATGAAAAAAGCAATTATTTCTACCAACCGAGGCACAATGAATGTTGAATTCTTTGAAAAAGATGCTCCGGGAACTGTGTCTAACTTTATTAAACTCTCTGAAGAAGGTTATTATAATGGTCTTACCTGGCACAGGGTTATTCCTGATTTTGTTATCCAGGGTGGATGTCCGGATGGAACCGGAGCTGGAGGGCCTGGTTACACAATAAAATGTGAACTCGATGGTGAAAATCAATATCATGATCGTGGAGTTCTTTCAATGGCTCATGCTGGCAAAGATACTGGTGGTTCTCAATTTTTTGTATGTCATAGCAGGAATAATACTGCTCACCTTGATCGTGTACATACTGTATTTGGAAAGGTGGTAGAGGGTATTGAAGTATTGGACATGATCCAACAAGACGACAGTATTGGAAAAATAGAGATCATAAATGAGTAATTATTATTTTTTGTCTTTAGTTTAACATTAAAATCGCAAATAAATGTTTTCAGGAATTGTTGAAGAAGCAGCCAAAGTAATAAAGCTTGAGCATGACAAGGGAAATCTTCATGTTACAATGGAATGTTCTTTTGTTGACGAATTAAAAATAGATCAGAGTATTGCTCACAGTGGAGTTTGTCTGACAGTAGTAAATAAGTCTGCTGGCCAATACACTGTTACCGCCATTAAAGAGACTCTTGAAAAATCAAACCTTGGACAACTTGAGATTGGAAGCTTGGTGAACCTGGAGAGATCTATGAGGATGGACAGCTTGCTGGATGGACATCTTGTTCAGGGTCATGTAGATCAGACAGCAATATGCACTGATGTTTTGGAAGCAGATGGAAGCTGGTACTTTACATTTGAATTTGAACCCACCCAGGAAGACTATATTACCGTTGAAAAAGGTTCAATTTCAGTAAATGGTGTTAGTCTGACTGTTGTTAATTCTAAAGAAAAATCCTTCCAGGTTGCAATCATACCATACACTTATGAAGTAACAAATTTTCATCAAATCAAAAAAGACACAGTAGTAAATCTGGAATTTGATGTAATTGGAAAATATATTGCACGTATTGTAAAGCAACAATTGGGTAAGTAATCTGTCTTTGTGAGCTTGTTTTAAAAAGGCCTTAAGGAGTATATATTAATGAGTAAGAAGTTCCCCGAATATAAAAGTTTTAATCTCTCTGACATCAATAATGAGGTGCTGGAAATCTGGAAAGAAAAAAACACCTTCCAGAAGAGCCTGGATAGAAATCGTGACAGCAAAAGTTTTGTATTTTACGAGGGACCTCCATCAGCCAATGGTATTCCCGGAATACATCATGTTATGGCCAGGACCATAAAAGATGTCTTTTGCCGCTTCAAAACTATGGAGGGTTATTTGGTGGAAAGAAAGGCAGGGTGGGATACTCATGGGCTTCCTGTAGAATTAAGCGTTGAAAAAAGCCTTGGAATTACCAAAGAAGATATTGGGAATGATAATTCTTTGAAAAAAATTTCTGTTGAAGAATATAATAATGCCTGTAGGAAAGATGTGATGAAGTATACAGATCAATGGGAAGATCTGACTCATAAAATGGGATATTGGGTAAATATGGATGATCCCTATATTACTTATGATAACCGGTATATTGAATCTTTATGGTGGCTTCTGAAAGAATTACATTTAAAAGGCCTTCTTTATAAGGATTATACAATTCAACCTTTTTCTCCAGCAGCAGGAACCGGGCTCAGTACCCACGAATTAAACCAGCCGGGATGTTATAGAGATGTCAAAGACACAACCATTGTTGCCCAGTTCAAAGTATTAAAAGATAAAAAATCTGAATTTCTTTTCAGGGATATTGATACAGACTTATTTATCCTGGCCTGGACCACTACACCATGGACTTTACCTTCAAACACGGCACTGGCTGTTGGGGCTAAGATAAGTTATGTAAAAGTACAAAGCTATAACCCATATAATGGGACCCCAATTACCGTGATTCTTGCAAAAAATTTATTAACGGATTTCTTTCCAATTGAAAACCAATCTTTGAAATTTGAAGATTATAAGCCTGGAGATAAAAAAATTCCTTTCAGAATTACCGAAGAAATTGACGGAATAAGATTTGAAGGGATTAACTATGAACAACTAATTAAATGGGTTAATCCCGGAAAAAATGCTTTTAGGGTAATCCTTGGTGATTTTGTAACAACAGAAGATGGAACCGGAATTGTGCATATAGCTCCAACTTTTGGTGCAGATGATTACCGGGTTTCCAAAAAAACCAATATTTCAGCACTTACAGTACTTGACAAGAATTTGAATATTCAACCTTTGGTTGACAGAAAAGGCCGTTTTTTCAAAATTGAGGACCTTGATTCCAGTTTTGTAAAAGAGAATGTGAATGTTACATCTTATAAAGAATTCAGCGGATATTATGTGAAGAATGAATATGATGAAACAAAAACAAAGGATGATTCAACCGTAGATATTGATATTGCCGTTCAACTAAAACATGAGGGGAGAGCTTTTCGAATTGAAAAACACGTTCACAATTATCCTCATTGCTGGCGTACTGATAAACCTGTTCTCTATTATCCTTTAGATTCATGGTTTATAAAAACCACAGCATTGAAGGATAGAATGATTGAACTTAATAATACTATTAACTGGAAACCCAAAGCCACAGGAAGTGGAAGATTCGGTAAATGGCTTGAAAATCTTGTAGATTGGAACCTTTCTCGTGCCAGATATTGGGGAACTCCTATACCCATTTGGATGACTGAGGATAAACAAGAGCAAATTTGTATTGGATCAGTGTCCGAACTAAAACTGGAAATTGAAAAATCTGTACAGGCTGGATTTATGAATGAAAATCCTCTGGCTGCTTATGTGGATGAAGATTACTCAAAAAACAATTATAAAAGCTTTGATCTTCATCGGCCTTTTGTTGATAATATAATACTGGTTTCTCCAAACAGGAAAAAAATGTTCAGGGAGCCAACATTGATCGACGTGTGGTTCGATTCAGGGGCAATGCCTTATGCCCAAATGCATTATCCATTTTCAATCAAAGATACTGAATTTCGTAATTTCTACCCGGCCGATTTCATTGCAGAAGGTGTGGACCAAACAAGAGGCTGGTTTTTTACATTGCACGCCATTGCAGTTATGCTCTTTGATTCGGTAGCTTTTAAAAATATCATTTCAAATGGACTTGTGTTGGATAAGGAGGGGAACAAAATGTCTAAACGTCTTGGAAATGCTGTTGATCCGTTTAAAACAATTGATAAATATGGTTCTGACCCTCTCCGCTGGTACATGATTACAAACGCTCAACCCTGGGATAATCTGAAGTTTGATATTTCAGGAGTGGATGAGGTAAAACGCAAATTTTTTGGAACGCTTTATAATACCTACTCGTTTTTTGCCCTCTACGCCAATGTTGATGGGTTCAAATATAAAGAAGAAGAAATTCCCATTGAAGAAAGGCCTGAAATTGACAGATGGATTATTTCTTTGCTTCATTCTCTTACTAAAAATGTGCAAACCCATTACAGGAATTATGAACCTACAAAGGTAGGTAGAGAGATCCATAAATTTGTTACTGAAAATTTAAGTAATTGGTATGTAAGATTAAACCGGAAGAGATTCTGGGGTGGAGAATATTCGAAGGATAAAATTTCTGCCTATCAAACATTGTATGAGTGCCTTGAAAAAGTGGTTATCATGGCCTCTCCAATTGCACCATTTTACATGGATAAGATCTTCATGGATTTGAATGCCATTACAGGGAAAAGTAAATTTGAATCATGTCATCTTAATGATTTCCCAAAATACAATGCAAAGCTAATTGATAAGGACCTTGAGGGAAAAATGGAAATTGCCCAAAAAATATCATCTATGGTATTAGGGCTGCGAAGAAAAGTAAACCTAAAAGTTCGTCAACCACTTAATAAGATCATGATCCCTGTAAGTAACGGATCTATTAAAGAGCAAGTGGAAGCCGTGAAAAGTCTCATTCTTTCAGAAGTGAATGTTAAAGAAATTGAATATTTGACAGATACATCAGGCATTCTTGTAAAAAAAATCAAAGCCAACTTCAAATCGCTAGGACCTCGATATGGAAAACAAATGAAGCTTATAGCAGGCGAAATTGCACAAATGTCACAGAAAGAGATCTTGCTTTTTGAGAAAGAAGGAAGTTATATGCTAAATACTCAGGGTCTTGAAATAAATCTGAGTCTCGAAGATGTGGAAATTCTTTCAGAGGATATTCCGGGATGGCTGGTTGCCATTGACGGAAATTTAACACTTGCCCTTGACATTAATCTTACCACGGCCCTGAAGGATGAAGGAATCGCCAGGGAATTAGTGAACCGTATTCAAAACCTTAGAAAAGAAAGTGGATTTAGTGTTACAGATAAAATCCTTGTTAAAATTAAACGTCATCCCTCTATTGATAAAGCCGTGGAAACCCACAGGGATTATATCAGCAGCCAGATTCTGGCAAATGATATATTATTGGAGAAAGAGGTAATGGAAGGAAAAGATATGGAACTGGATGAAAAGGTTCTTACCAGGGTTAATATTCAAAAATCAGCAGAAAAATCTTTTTAAAAAGCTGCGTGATATTACTAAAATAATATTCACTTATTTTTATTATATTTATATTAAAATATTTACAGCTATGGCAGATAAGACAAGATATAACGATGAAGAGCTACAGGAGTTTAAAGCTCTTATTATGAAAAAGATAGAAAAGGCCAGGGCGGATTATGATCTTTTAAAATCAGCTATTTCTCACGAACACAGCAACGACATAGAAGATACCTCTCCAACATTTAAGGTATTGGAAGAAGGGGCAGCAACTCTTTCTAAAGAAGAAGCAGGAAAACTTGCACAAAGACAGTATAAGTTTATTCAGCACCTTGATGCCGCTCTAATTAGAATTGAAAATAAAACATATGGTATTTGCAGAGAAACCGGCAAATTGATTTCCAAGGAAAGGCTGAATGCCGTTCCTCATGCAACTCTTTGTATTGAGGCCAAACAAAAACAGCGATAAATCATCCAAAATAAAAATATTATTATAGCTGAATGAATTTGATATTTCATTCAGTTATTCATTTTGAGAAGGATATTTTCAAAAAAGACTATAATATTTATGTCTAAAGGCACAAAGGCTATATTATTTATTCTGATCATTCTGGTACTTGACCAAAGCCTGAAGATTTGGACCAAAACCAACATGTACCTGGGACAGGAATACAAAGTTATAGGGAACTGGTTTCTTTTTCATTTCATTGAAAACAATGGTATGGCCTTTGGGATGGAATTTGCAGGGAAAGCCGGAAAACTTATTCTGAGCATTTTTCGTATCCTTGCAATTGGAGGGATAGGCTGGTATTTGGCAGGTCTTATTAAAAAAGAATATCCCTACGGACTTATTTTTAGTATTTCAGCTATTTTGGCTGGAGCCATTGGCAATATCATTGACAGTGCTTTTTATGGCATGATCTTTACAGACAGCTATTTTGGAGCAGCTGCAATTTTTTCTGAAGGAGGAGGCTATTCATCTTTCCTGCACGGTAAGGTGGTAGACATGTTCTACTTCCCAATTATAAATGGCACATTTCCGAAATGGGTTCCCTGGCTGTCAGGAAATGATTTTATTTTCTTCAGGCCTGTATTCAACCTTGCAGATACTTCTATCACTGTTGGAGTGACACTTATCTTAATTTTTCAAAAAAGATTTTTCTATAAATATTCTGCAGAGAATAGTTGATTTATGAATCATCTTTCTCCACTATTAGCTTCTATTCCTTTGTTAGTTTAACAATCAGATCTATTATCTCCTGGTTTTCTGAACTATCAATTTTACCCTTGTAAATAGCCCTGCATATTCTGTTTTTATCCAGGATTATTACATTATAGCTATCCTTTTTCAGATTCCATTGCTCACGTAGTATAGCATCATAATCGAATAATATTGTTGTATCAAATTTCTTGGCTTTTTTCCCTGCAATAGTACGAACTAAAAAATCGGGTTTCCATGTAGAAGCACAATCAACAATACCAAAGCCTTTAAAATGATCTTTAGAGATAATGCTGTCAACATCTATGGCGATCTTTATGAGGTCATTGAATTCATCATTCAGGTCAGATTCATCGGGATCAACATAATTGATCTGCAAAACCTTGCCCTTCCATGTATCCATGGTGAAAGGATTATTGTCTGCATCCAAAAACTCCCATTCAGTTGCCTTATCACCTACCTTAATGTCAATTTTCTGAGCTAAAATGCCTGGTGAAATAATCAAGAAAAAGAGTGCAATTACTAGTAATGATCGATTTTTCATAGGATTGTTAAATTAATGTATGACTTTTGGAATTTTAAGTAAAGATAAAAATATATATTAATGTATCTAATCACACCACAGGCGACTCTATAATTTGCCTTCCTGAACTTTGCAACTAATTATTCTTTCCTTTTGCCTCTCATTTTTTCACAATCCCATAAAAAAGCATATCCAGGATATCATCCAGTCTTGATTCAATCGCATAGCTTTTATTCTTCCAAAAAAGAGGTATTTCAAGTCCCTTCATTGCAGTACAAATAGCAATCGCTGCCAATTCGGTATTTTCAATATTAAATGTATTTACTCTTGCCCCCTCCGTAAGGATGTACTCAACGGTTTGAACTTCTTCCTTATCATATCGCTCCCGTATCTTTTCAATAAACTCAAAATGTGAAAGGTCCTCACTAAAAATGGCATTGTAATAATTTGAAAGTTTTCGAAAACTATTCATCCTTACAAGTATATAATGTCTTAGCTTTTCTCGTGGATCTCTTGTTTTGCTAAGTACTTCCATTAAAGACATTTTTAGCACATCTGCTTCATGAACCACAACGGCCTCAAAAATATCTTCCTTGCTTTCAAAATAATAATACAGGGAACTTTTCCCCATACCAAACTCCCTGGCAATATCATCCATAGAAGTTTTCTTATACCCAAACCTCGAAAATATCGAAGATGCAACTTCTACAATTTCTTTTCTGACTTTTCGCTTATTTTTCATTATGCCTGAATCCTTGACCAGATCGTTCGAATATTTACAAATATAAAATAATCTGATCAATTCTCAATTGACGATTCTGAAATCCAATTGCTTTTTAGTCAGGTTTGCTCTGGCGATTTCCACATTTACCATATCCCCCAATTGATACTTTTTCCTGGTTCTATTTCCTATCAACTGAAAATTTCTTTCATCGAATTCATAAAAATCATCATCCAGGTCACGAATTGGAACCATTCCTTCACATTTATTTTCTATAATCTCAACATATAAACCCCAATTTGCCACTCCTGAAATTATCCCTGAAAACTGTTCCCCAATTTTATCAGCTAAAAACTCCACTTGCTTAAATTTTACAGACGCTCTTTCAGCCTCAGCTGCTCTTTTTTCCATGTCTGAAGTATGTTGACATTCTTTTTCCAGCTTTTTTTCACTTTTAGACTTCTCTCCTGCCAGGTATGCCGCCAGAATTCTATGAACCATCATATCTGGATATCGACGTATAGGAGATGTAAAATGAGTATAATGTTTAAAAGACAAACCATAATGCCCAATATTTTGAGGTGAGTATATGGCTTTAGCCATAGATCTAATAGCCAATGTCTCAATAATATTCTGTTCTCTCTGACCCTGAACCTTTCTTAACACATGGTTCATTCCTGCAGAAACATTTTTCCCCTCAAGGTGTGGCATTTTATATCCGAATTTAGCTGCAATTCTCGAAAAAGATTCCAGCTTTTCCCTATCGGGCTTATCGTGTATCCGGTAAACAAAAGCCTTGGGTTTCAACATACCAGCATTCTTATCTTTGTCTCCCTTAGATACCATTTCGGCTGCTTTTCTATTGGCCAGAAGCATAAATTCTTCAACCAGCTGATTGGATTCCTTATTTTCTTTAAAGAACACACCCAGTGGCACTCCTTTCTCATCTATTTCAAATTTTACCTCTACTCTCTCAAACTCAAAAGATCCTGTTTTATAACGCTCTTTCCTCAGGATTTGAGCCAACTGATGCAATTGTAATACTTCATTTTTAAGTTCTCCCTCACCTGTTGCAATAATTTGCTGTGCATTTTCGTAAGTAAACCTTTTATTTGACTTTATGATAGTTTTTCCAAACCACACAGACAATACTTCTGCATTTTCGTTCATTTCAAAAACAGCAGAAAAACAAAGCTTTTCTTCATCCGGCCTCAGCGAGCATACCTCATTGGACAGTTTTTCGGGTAACATGGGAACTACCCTGTCTACAAGATAAACAGATGTTCCTCTTTCATAGGCTTCAGTATCCAGTATTGTTCCGGGTTCCACATAATGCGTAACATCTGCAATATGGACTCCGATTTCCAAATTATTATTTGCAATTTTTCTAACTGAAAGGGCATCATCGAAATCTTTTGCATCTTCAGGATCTATGGTGAAAGTAAGAATATCCCTGAAGTCACGCCTCTTCTTTCGTTCTTCTACAGAAATTATCTCGGGAACATTTTTTGCCGCCTTTAAAACTTCTTTTGTAAACTTGTATGGTAGTTCATATTCTGCAAGTATAGCATGAATCTCAACTTCATGTTTTCCTGGTTGACCAAGAACCTCAACTATTTCTCCAAATGGGTTTTTAACATTTTGCGGCCAGTCACAGATTCGGGCCACAACTTTTTGGCCATTCTTTGCACCCCTCAATTTATCCTGAGAGATATAAATATCATAAGGCATTCGCTTTTTCTCTGAAACAACAAAAGCAAACTTTCCCGAGATCTGAATTATGCCAACAAAAGTATTCTTTGCCCGCTTAAGTACCTCAACCACTTCCCCTTCTAACCTGTGCGTTTTTTTCTGAGCATACAAGAATACCTTAACAGTATCTCCCTGTAGGGCTCGGTTTAAATTCACCTGGGCAATAAATATATCTTCGCTCAGCGAGTCTACTCGTATATATGCTGATCCATATGCAGTTAGGTCAACTATTCCAATTACAAATCCGCCTTTTCTCTTTAATTTGTACTTCCCTCTGTATATTTCAGTAAGATTTTCATTCTCTTTCAACTCATCAAGAACAGTAACTATCATCTTTCTGACTCCAGCATCTTTAATTTTGAGGAGACTGGCAACTTGTTTATAATTCAATATTTTTGTGGGCTTATTTGCAAAAACCCCTAAAACTTTATTCTTTAACTCTTCTTTTTTAGAAGATGCTTTTTTTATTATCTTTTTTCTCTTTATCATATTTTCATTGATCCGGTAAATATACCGAACTTGTTATTGTTTGTATGTCTTAATCTATTTAAAAAACCTGTTCTGCAATTTTCCTGATATTATCAGGTTTGCCCATAGTATAATAATGCAATACCGGAACACCATATTTTATTAATTCTTTAGATTGCTGCACAGCCCATTCAATTCCAACTTTCCGAACCTGGTTGTTGTCCTTGCATTTCAATATTTCTCTAACCAATGCATCAGGAATATCAATACTAAAGGTTTTTGAAAGATAATTTATATGGCTCAATGCAGCTATAGGTTTAAGTCCCGGAATAATAGGTACCTTAATACCAGCCTTACGACATTTTTCAACAAAATTAATATAGCTGTTATTGTCGAAAAACATTTGTGTCACAATATATTCAGCTCCGGCATCAATCTTTTTCTTAAGAAAATGAATATCTGAGTCCAAATTGGGAGATTCAGGGTGCTTTTCAGGATATCCGGCCACCCCAACAGAGAAAGAGGTGGACTTTTTATTTTCCAGTTCTTCATCCAGGTAAACCCCTTTGTTCAGCTTCATAATTTGTTTCACAATATCCAGAGCATGATGATGCCCTCCTTTTTCAGGAATAAATATCTTAGTGTCGGGTGGAGCATCTCCTCTAATCGCCAAAACATTATTCATCCCAAGGAAATTCAGGTCAAGCAGGGCATTTTCTGTTTCCTCCTTTGTAAATCCACCACAAATAATATGGGGCACTACTGCCACTTTATATTTGTATTTGATAGAGGCTGATATTGCAACAGTTCCAGGTCGCTTCCAGATGGTTCTTTTTTCAAGTAAATTTTCCTTTACTTTCCTGTAAACAACCTCTTCCTGGTGATAAGTCACATTAATATAAGGAGGGTTGAATTCCATCAAAGGATCAATGGTGTAGTAAATAGCCTCAATATCTTCTCCTTTTAATGGCGGAAGCAGTTCAAATGAGAATAAGGTTTTATCAGTATTGTTTAGCAGGTCAATTACTTTGATCCCCATAATTAAATTTTTAGAATTAGTAACTCAAATTCGGTGCAAGTATTCTCTCCATTTCCTCAACCGAATAATTTTTCCTCTTTGAATAATCAATGAGTTGGTCTTTTGATATTTTGCCAACATCAAAGTACCTGGAATCAGGATTCGCAAAAATATGTGCACTTACGGATGCTGCCGGAGACATAGAAAAATTCTCTGTAAGCCTGAGCCCTATTCTATTCTTTACATCAAGGAGCTTGAATATTTTTTTCTTTTCAGAATGGTCTGGACAGGCAGGATAACCAAAGGCGGGTCTTACCCCGCTGTATCTGGCCTGCAAAAGCTGATTAAGACTTAATTCCTCCTCCGGGGCAAAACCCCATAGTTCTTTTCTTACTTTTTCGTGAAGCCATTCTGCAAAAGCCTCAGCCAGGCGATCAGCAAGTGCCTTAACCATGATTACAGAATAATCATCATTCGCTGATTCGAATTTTTCAATATAATTGTCTATTCCTATTCCTGCAGTAACTGCAAACACTGAATGGTAATCAGCAATTCCTGATTCCCTGGGGGCCACAAAATCGGCTAAGGAAAGTGTGGGCTTCCCCTCTTCCAATACAGTTTGCTGTCGCAACTGATTTAATCTGGCCAATTCATCCCTCCTGTCTTCATCTGCATACAATATGATATCATCTGCAATTGCATTAGCAGGAAATATCCCAAGCACTGCCTCTGCTTTTAAAATGCCTTCCTGAATTATTTTATCAAGCATGAGTCGCGCATCTACATACAGTTTGGAAGCCTCTTTTCCCCTTTCAGGATGATCCAATATCTCAGGGAAACGACCCTTAATCTCCCATACATGAAAAAAGAAAGTCCAGTCAATATAGGTGCTAATTTCTGTAAGATCTTCTAACTTGATTTCACTAATTCCTACCTGAGCAGGTTTGGCAGGTAAATATTTTCCCCAATCAGGTTTAAATGAGTGTTTTCGCGCCTTCTCAATTGAAATTGTATTTCTTTTCACTCCCTTATTTATTTCCCTCAGTGAATTATATTTCTCTCTTTCTTCTATTAAAAATGCTTTTTTTCGATCTTCAGACAATAATTTTGCAACAGTTTGAACACTTTTTGAAGCATCTTTTACATGAATAACTCCATTATCATATTCAGGGAAAATTTTTACTGCCGTATGCAAAATTGAAGTTGTGGCGCCACCTATCAGCAAAGGAAGTTTGCAATCTCTTTCCTTCATTTGTCTTGCAACACTTATCATTTCTTCAAGAGATGGAGTAATCAAACCACTCAGTCCAATGATATCTGCTTTTTGTGATTTTGCTTCATCCAATATCTTTTCAGCAGGAACCATAACCCCAAGATCCACCACTTCATAATTGTTGCATTCAAGTATCAGGGAAACAATATTTTTACCTATATCATGAACATCTCCTTTTACTGTAGCCATCAAAATTTTCCCTGCAAAACTTGATTTTTTCTCCAATCTTTTTTCTTCTTCAATGTAGGGATTCAGAAAAGCCACAGCTTTTTTCATTACCCTCGCACTTCGAATTACCTGGGGCAAAAACATTTTCCCATCTCCAAAAAGATCTCCTACTACATCCATTCCTTCCATTAAAGGGCCTTCAATGATTTCCAATGATGAGGAATAAATCTTCAGAGCTTCTCTCATATCCTCTTCAATATAATCGTGGTTTCCCTTAAGTAGAGAAATTTCAATTCGCTTTTCAAGGGATTCATCGCGCCAGGTATCCTTCTTTTCCTTAACTTTTATATCTGAAGACCCAATTGTTAAAGCCAGCTCAATCAATTTATCCGTTGCTTCAGGGTGACGGTTTAAAATTACATCCTCCACTTTTGTAAGAAGGGATTCGGGTATTTCACTATAAACCGGGAGCATTCCTGCATTCACAATTCCCATATCCAGACCCGCCTTTATAGCATGGTACAAAAAAGCCGTATGCATAGCTTCGCGAACTACATTATTACCTCTGAACGAAAACGACAGGTTACTTATTCCTCCGCTAACACGTGCAAATGGCAGGCTTTTTTTAATCCATTTCGTTGCATGAATGAAATCCAAGGCATAATTATTATGCTCTTCCATTCCAGTTGCCAGGATTAGAACATTGGGATCAATAATTATATCTTCCGGGGGAAAATTTATTTCTTCTGTCAGGAGTTTATAGGATCGTGATGCTATCTCAATCTTCCTTTCATAATTTGCAGCCTGTCCTTTTTCATCAAAAGCCATAACCACAACAGCCGCGCCGTAATTCATAATCCTTTGGGCTCTTTTCAAAAATTCTCTTTCCCCTTCCTTCAAAGAAATTGAATTTACTATTCCCTTTCCCTGCAGGCATTGTAAACCCGCCTCTAACACTTCCCATTTCGAAGAATCGATCATCACAGGGACTCTTGAAACTTCAGGGTCGGATGCAAGAATAGAAAGGAACTTAACCATTTCTTCTTTTGCATCCAACATTGGGTCATCAAGATTTACAACAATAATCTGGGCACCATTTTCTACCTGCTCTCTTGCAATCTTCAGTGCATCTTCATACTTATTTTCCCGAATCAGCCTGGCGAATTTCTTTGATCCTGCCACATTGGTTCTTTCTCCAATATTAATAAAATTGCTTCCGGGATATATAACCAGGCCTTCCAGCCCACTCAGTTGTAAGTTTTGCCTGGCTTCGGGAACGATCCTGGGTGTGGCTTCTTTGGCCAGCAATGAAAATCTACGAATATGCTCGGGCGTAGTTCCACAGCAACCACCAATTATATTTGCCTGTCCTTTATCCAGAAATTCTTTCATGAACAAGCTCATTTCTTCCGGTGTTTCATCGTACTCTCCAAATTGGTTGGGAAGTCCGGCATTGGGATAAATGCTCACCGGAAGGTTTGCTTTTTCTGATATTTGTTTTACAAAGGGTTTTAATTCATGGGCTCCCATGGCACAATTCAAACCAATACTAAAAATATTCAAGCTGGAAACTGAAGTTAGAAATGCATCCAGGGTTTGGCCCGAAAGGGTTCTTCCACTGGAATCAGTAAGTGTTCCCGATACCATTACTGGAACCTCCTGGCTTCTCTTGCTCATCTCTTCACGAATCGCGAACAGGCCAGCCTTTGCATTCAGGGTATCAAAAATTGTTTCTAATAAAATAATGTCTACGCCTCCATCCAGAAGTCCGGCAGCTTGCTCCTGATAGGCTTCCTTCAAATCATTGAAATTTACTTCTCTGAAACCCGGTTCATCCACCCTGGGAGAAATAGATGCAGTTTTACTTGTAGGCCCCATAGACCCGGCAACAAATTTTATTTGCCCGCGATTTGCCTTCATAAAATCGTCTACTGCACTTCTGGCAATCCGGGCTGCCTCCTTATTTATTCTATACGTCAGGTTCTCCAGTCCATAATCAGCAAGAGAAATTCTGTTTGCATTGAAGGTGTTGGTTTCAATTATATCAGCCCCGGCTTCCAGATATCTAATATGAATATTTTTAATGATAGTGGGCTGTGTAAGAGATAGTAAATCGTTATTTCCTTTCAGTGGACTGGAATGATCCTGAAACTCAGCCCCACGAAAATCCTTCTCTGAAAGCTTATGCTCCTGAATCAGGGTTCCCATGGCACCATCCAGCACCAGAACCTTTTCAGCAATTAATTCCTTAAAAATTTTACTCCTGTCCATATAATTTAAAACTCACACTTATTACAGGTGCATAAGCAATATGAAGCTTTTACTACCTGGAAATAATACTTTATTCTAAAATAAGATCCATTATTAAAGTATTCATTTATCATCTCCATTTGCTGATACCTATGGTAACCAGTACTGGATTAGGTTTTAGCACCTTTTTCTCATCAGTTTGAAAGAATGGTTGCTAGAGGTTCTCAGAGCCTAATCTCTCCCCTCTTCTTAATAAATCAAACACTCTCACTTGAAAAGAATATTTGAATAAGAGATTACAAAAGTACGTTATTATGCTAAAATTCCAAAAGTGTAGTAAAATGATTTCGCAATTCATTGGGTTTCTGTGCATGATATTTTCCCGTGGTTGAAGAATTATTACTAATTTTACAAAGCATAATTTTGCGCAATATCATTTCTAATCAATGGAAAATCAGTTATTTATATACAACTCTTTGAGCCGAAAGAAGGAAAAATTTAAGGCCCTTAATC
>DAOWNN010000146.1 GCA_030642585.1 Bacteroidota bacterium
AGGGTGAAAAACGTAATCATTTTATATTCAAATGCAAAATTATAAAAATGAATGCAAGCTGCAAGTAAAAGTGTATCCAGTTGATATTCGGTGGAAATCAATCCGATACATTTTTCCTATAAAAACTTCACAAGCGCACCCCATTTTTTGTCAACTTTAAACTTCAGCTTCAGGTAAAAGCTTCCGTGCAGGAAGTGGGCCTTGATAACTTTTACATCAAGTTCAGCCATTCTTGCACTGAAGTCCTCAATCATAGCTGAACCAATTCCCCGTCCCTTCAATGAAGTTGTTACCGCAGCGCCATCGAGCAAGACAATATTGTTTTCAAGTGGGATATAACAAAGTCCTCCAATAACCCTTTTTTGTCTGTCAAGCACAACAATGTGTTTGTCCATTTCTGAAATGGTCTTGGGATAATTTTCCTCGAAGAATAATCTGTATAATTGCCCTATCTCTGAAGGATCCAATGGTTCCCTGATGGTATAATTGGTTCCCTGTTTATCGGTAAGTTCTGTAGTAACTACAATTTGTTCTTTCTTATCTTCGCCTATCTTCACCAGGTCAATTTTCTGGTAACTCTGCATTCTTGAAAATACCATCCTGCTAAAAATCAAACGATCATCTTCTTGCGTCAGGGTGGATTGCAGGCTTGATAATTCAGGATGATGAAAAGCAGGAATAGATATATCCTTGTTGATCCTTTTCAGTAATTTATCAAATGCTTTCCGGATCTTTAGATCTCCATTGCCAAAATAAGTGTTCCTGTAATAATGATATCTTACTATTTCAGGATACCTGTACAACTTAAATAAGCTATTTAATTCAAACATGGTTTGCTCCCTGGCTGAAGCTGTGGCATCAGGATTGAGATTCTCCCATTCCCTGAATTGATCAATGGCATTGAATAAGGCAATTGGAAGATAGTAGTTTTTATTGCTCCAGCTAATATATTCCTTCAGGCCGGGCCTTAGATCCAGACCATCACAATAGTAGATTGGATCAGTTTTTAGAATATCTGAAAGTTCCTTAATGAATTCACCGGACTTTTTACTTCCCAATGCTTCTGTACAAGCATCAAAAATCCATTTTACATCCAGCTGTTTCTTGCACCATGGATAATGTGAGATGGTCTTGTTGTAGAAATTCTTAATTATGGGATTTATCAGGGAAAGGGGAGATTCATATTTCTCCCAGCCTGCAAGCGACTGAACAGTTGCAGTTTCAAGATAATCAAGCTCAGGGACAACCACATTTTCAGGGGCAACATGTCCCGGAACAATCTGGTAGTCACTCTGCTTCCAGACGGTAAAAAACACTTTTATGGCTTTAATAATGAGCTTTTCCCATGCATTCGACTTATTCAGGTAGCCAAGTGAATAATGAAGGCCTGCATATTCCCTGATTTTGTCCCATGCAGTTAGTTCACTCATGTATTTAACAGACATGGCTCCCATATCCGGTTGTGAACATCCCAGGTTTGGCAGGCTATGACTTCCGAATGGATATCCGGCAATAGATGCCCAGAGGTATATAGTTTCCATTCCATAGGCTTTTTTCAGTTTTTCATTGAGCATCAAACGAAGATCATAATGCCTTCCTGCTGTGGTATTTATGCTTAACCTGTATTTTCTATAATGAAAAGATGATGGAAGTTTTGTCACCCATATCTCATGATTGGGAATTAAGCCCAGTTCAAAATTGTCTTCATCATAAGCCAATTTCACAGATTGCTGCAGAAAGATGGTTCCTATCAGGGTGTTTTTAATTTCCTTTATTTCCCTTTTAATAATGCCAGGATCAAAGAGGAGCTTATCATCCCATTCAGATTCTTCAATAACATTATATTTCTGTATGGAGACTTCTTCAAAGAACTGGTTAAGTTTAATAAAATATTTTTTTGCAACATGAGCCAGAACAGGGTCTGATTTATGCAAGATCCAACTGGCCAGTTCGGCCCGGATAGGGATATAATAATCCAGATTCTCCATAGCAAAATGGTAGAGCAGACTAAGCAGATTTTGAAACTGTTTTTGAGTTGATCCTTCAGATGGCCATGAAAGCTGTTCGCGATAGCTGTACAATCTTTGTCTTAGTGACTCTAATTTTTGCCTGCCAATTTCCTTTCCCGCAATTTCTTTTATTGATTTTTCGGTGAGGAACGACAAGCCAGATTGAATGAAAGTAGGGAAAAGCTTACTGTAATCATGGTGTGGATCATGAATAATCAGGTTCAGGTAAGCCTGTGCCCTTACCTCTTCATCTTTGTGACTGGATAGTGCTTCGAGCCTTCTTCTGATAACAACAGCAATTCTTTCATCGTAATCACTGAAGACTTTCCCGATTTGCCTCGTACAGGAAAGAGCAGTCTTGCTGTCAGAAAACATGGAACAACACATCAGGTTATTGATCAGATTAATCTTTTGATCTCTTACAAAGTTTAGTCCCGGGAATTTATTATGCTCATACTTTCTCACTGTTTTACCGGGTAAAAAAACCTGTGCAGATACATTTTCCAGTGGCAGGTCCCAACCTTCTTTACAGGGACTGAATTCAATCAGGCAGGGATTACCAATCCATAAGCGTGGTTGCCTGGCAAACAGGCCAAGATCAATAACATCTGTTCTTACATTATATTTTAAGTCACCAATGAGATAGAGTCCATCCACTTCTTTCTTAAGCGGAAGTACAAGCTTTGTAACTTTATTCTGAAGTCCTTTCCTGGTAAGAACAATATCATTCTCAAGTATTCCCAGATCCCTGAAAAACCACCTGGGAATACTCACCTTCAAATCTTTATCTTTTAGCAATACAAAGTTGCTACGGTAAAGGTTCTTTATTTCATCCTGGAAATTTTTAACAATAGCTTTCCTGTTAAAAGACCCTTTTGGGGTTAATTCACCTTTTTCCAGTTCAAAGCTTCTTTCAAGTACTGCAAAATTGATTACTCTTTCATATGGAGACAGGTCTTTGTTTGCTGCTGTAATAATTTGATGGAAATATTCATTACGATTTTCCATATCTGACAGGGCTGCCAGCACCGGATCATTATTATCAGGCACTATAAGTAAAACATTGTATGGTTTTGCGTCGCCTACAAGAAATGTATTCTGGATTCCCGGAACTCCTGTGAATTTCATTTCAACAGTTCTGGGGGCAATGGTTTGTCCTTTGTTATTCTTATAAATATCTTTTACCCTGTCAACAATAGAATAGTGACCATTGTCTGAAATTTTAAAAATATCTCCTGTAGATAAGAAAAATTCTTTTTTCGTCTGGCCCGGAAAGGGAATATGCCCATCAGGTGGGGCATCTTCGAGGTAGTGGGCGATATAATGGCCGGAGATTTCAAGCTCTCCGGCTTTTGTGGTTCGTGTATAAACACCCGGCAGGGGGATGCCGGTAGAGTCATCAAAATATTTTCCGGGAGGAGTCATGGTAATTCCTCCTGTGGCTTCGGTCATTCCAAAACCACTGCAAAGACTTACTCCGTGATCCTGGAAGAAACGAAATGTTTTTGGATCAAGATATCCGGCAGCAGACAAGCCTTATTTGAGACGTTTACCAACAACTTTTCTTAGTATCTTTTTTATCTTATCTGTATCCTGTTCAGTTCCACATAGATCACTAGCTTCTTCATGCAATTGTGACCACCTGAGAGGAATGCTAATAAAAATTGAGGGGTTTATCTTTGGAAACAGGGCCAGGAGAGTTTCTTTTGAGGGGTTTCCTACAAGAACATACTTTCCTCCCCAATATATTGTTCCCAGCATCTCCAGGTATCTTCCGAAAGTATGATATAACGGAAGGTAACAAAGCATTACTTCATCTTTTCCAATTTCCGGTAAAGCTGCAGCTCTTGCAAATCTCTTCGATACAAGATTGTATATTGAAAAAGATACCCCTTTAGGTATTCCGGTGCTACCCGAGGTAAACATAGTGGAGGCTACTGCATCTATGCTGCGTCTTTTTCTGGAACTTAGAGTTACAGATATTTTTTTCTCACTGAGCTCCTTACTTTTTTCTCCAAGAAAAAAATCATTTTTTCCTTTTAACCGAATATTTGAATCAGTAACAAAAATGGAAAATGAAAAACCTGTGGATTTCCGAAGCTTTTCCAGGAGCTCCAGCCTTTGCAAAGTATCTGTGACAACTATATTTATTCCTACCTGTTTGAATATTGAGCTTAAGGTATCTTTACTGAAATGAGCATTTAAAGGAGTATTATAAATATCATAAAACAGACATGCCAGATCACAACTGGCTGACTCAATGCTATTTTCGCAAAAAATTGCTACTCTGGGCTCAATAGGAACCCTTTCATAAAATACTGCTGCTATTTCACGAACACTTCTTTGGATTTGTTCATAAGTAAATTGACTTATGGCAGAACCGGACATATCCTGAAAGAGAATACCTGTTTTATTATCTTCAACCCTATGGTTAAAAAGATCAAGAAGAGAATACCCGGTTTGCTGAATAATAAGAAACACCAGTTCTGCCCAAATATTTCGGGATTCGGTAGTACCTAGTTCTTTCAGGAAATCATTTTTTCCTGTGGTATTTAAAAAACTAAACCATATTTCTTTTTCTTCGGCCTTAAGCTTTTTCTTTTTGAAGGCTTTTCCTGCCTGACTAAGGATACCGGAGGCAATTTCTTTTCTTTTCGCTGAAACCAATTCTTTTTCCCGGTCAAGGATTAGGTTTTTTAGCTGAGCCAGATCTTGTGTCATTTTCTTTGTGTTCAATTGTTCAATGTTCCATGTTTCGGGTTCAAGATACCAAATATCTTTTTCCTGCCACCGACTTCTTTCTCAATTCATCCATTTTAAATCCGCATGAAATTAGTCCTGACAATTAGAATTATTCAGTATCTTCGAAACTCAACAATATTAGCTTTTACATACAATGGCATTTAAAGGTTTAAGAGAGTTTATTAAGGTTTTAGAAAGGGAAGAGGAGCTTCTAAGAGTGAAGGAGTATGTTGATCCTGTATTGGAAATTGCTGAGATCACTGACCGGTTTTCAAAAGCTGATAAAGGAGGGAAAGCTCTTTTGTTTGAAAATACCGGTACAGATTTTCCATTGCTTATCAACTCAATGGGTTCTCTAAGGCGAATAAATATTGCTCTGGGGGTAAATGATCTGGATGAAATCGGAGAGGAAATCAGAGAACTTATCAGGGATGTTACATCGCCAAAAGCCAATATCCGGGAGAAGCTTGCTGTATTGCCTAAGTTAAGCCAGGTTTCTTCCTGGATGCCTCGTATTGTTAAATCCAGAGGGAAGTGCCAGGAAGTTATTCAAAAGGATCCTGATTTGACTAGTTTGCCTGTATTGCAATGCTGGCCGAAAGATGCTGGCCGGTTTATTACTTTTCCTCTTGTGCATACAAAAGATCCTGAATCTGGAATTAGAAACATCGGTATGTATAGAATGCAGGTAATAGATAAGCAAACTACAGGTATGCACTGGCACCGGCACAAAGTTGGAGCAAGACATTTCAGGGAATATAAGGATGCAGGAAAGAAAATGCCAATAGCTGTTGCCCTTGGAGGAGATCCGGCCTACACCTATGCTGCTACTGCTCCGCTTCCTGATAACATGGATGAGTATATGCTGGCAGGTTTCTTACGTAAGCGAAAAGTTGACCTGGTGAAATGCATTACACAGGATATTGAAGTTCCGGCAGATGCTGATATTATAATTGAAGGTTATGTTGACCCGGCCGAAGATTTTTTTCTGGAGGGTCCATTTGGGGATCATACCGGATACTACTCCCTTGAAGACTGGTATCCGAAATTTCATGTAAGCTGTATTACGTATAGAAAAGATGCAGTTTATCCGGCTACGATAGTGGGCATCCCTCCACAGGAAGATGCTTATATCGCGAAGGCTACAGAGCGAATATTTCTTGTTCCCCTGCAATATTCGGTAATTCCCGAACTTCTTGATATGGAAATCCCCACAGCAGGGGTGGCTCATAATCTTACTATTGTTAAAATTAGAAAGGATTATCCAGGGCAGGCCAGAAAAGTAATGAATGC
>DAOWNN010000295.1 GCA_030642585.1 Bacteroidota bacterium
AAGGTATAATTTTATTACCTGCTTTTCTTTTAAGCACATGGCAAATTAGTAATTTATTATAACGTGAGTTCGATGTAAGGAAATCCGTGGTTTCCTACTAACATCCAGATAATCAATAACCCCAGGCTTCCTGCCTGCCGGCAGGCATGGCAGCCTGGGGTAGTTTAATTGTAACAAAAAATGAAATTTAAATAATTTTGTAATTTGATAATAATTTACAAAATTATTTAAATTTCAGATGCTAATATTTATTGTTTAACCCCACCCTAAAGGATGGGGCTATTGATTATCATGTGCTTAAGCACAGCCTTATATCGAACTCACGTTATTATAAACAGCTTTTCATTAAAATAAATTTTCTTTTCTTCCTAACTTTGTATACAAGAAACTCAATATTATTTACAATAATTAAATTTTACACGAATGAAAACTATAGATGATTTATCCCTATCCGGGAAAAAAGTACTTATAAGAGTTGATTTCAATGTTCCCCTGGATGAAAATCTGGAAGTAAGCGATGATACAAGAATAAAGGCTGCCATACCCAGTATAAATAAAGTAATATCTTCCGGGGGGTCTGTAATCCTGATGTCTCATCTTGGAAGGCCAAAAGACAGGGTTGAAGAAAAATTTTCTCTTAAAAATATTCTAAATCCCTTATCAATGCTTTTAAATAAAAAAGTGATATTCTCAAGTGACTGTATTGGTGAGAAGACACAGAAACTGGCAAGTCATCTAAAGCCAGGGGAAGTTATGCTTTTAGAAAATCTTCGTTTTCATAAAGAGGAAAAGAGTGGTGATCGTGAATTTGCAGGTAAACTTGCGGCCCTTGCAGATGTGTATATCAATGATGCTTTTGGTACAGCCCATCGTGCCCATGCCTCAACCACGATTGTTGCCGATTTTTTTCCTAAGGAAAAGGCTTTTGGATATTTAATACAAAGCGAACTGAAAAGTATGAACCAGGTGCTTGGAGCTCAAGAAAAACCCTTTACAGCAATTATGGGAGGAGCAAAAGTATCTGACAAAATATTGATTATTGAAAACTTGCTTGACAAGGTTGATAATCTGATAATTGGTGGAGGAATGACATACACTTTCGTGAAAGCTCAGGGTGGAAGCATAGGTTCTTCAATTGTGGAGGAAGATAAACTGGATCTGGCGGTCAGGATATTGACTATAGCCCGGGAAAAAAATGTAGAAGTATTCCTGCCGGAAGATGATGTTGTGGCTGACAGATTTGATAATAATGCAAACAAGAGCGTTTCAAATGCAGGAGACATACCTGAGGGATGGATGGGTCTTGATATTGGGCCAAAAGCCATAAAAACATTTACAGGGATTATTCAAAATTCAAAAACCATCCTGTGGAATGGGCCAATGGGAGTATTTGAGATGAATTCTTTTCAGGAAGGCACAAAGCAAATTGCAAAAGCCATTGCAGAAGCTACATCAAAAGGAGCCTTTAGCCTGATTGGTGGCGGAGATTCGGTAGCAGCAATTAACAAATATAAGCTGAAAGATCAGGTTAGTTATGTTTCCACGGGTGGTGGAGCTATGCTTGAATATATGGAAGGGAAAATACTTCCTGGAATCAAGGCTATTGAAAACTAAAATAATAGACCATTGAAAATTAATTTTTTACCTAAATCATTTCTGATCCTGGGTTTTTCTATTCTCTTTTTGCAGCATTTGTCAGGACAAAAACCGGAATACCAGTTGCAGGTGCTAAATAAAAATAAGGATGGGGTAACTTGTCTTGATTTTAGCCCGGATAGTGGAAATCTTCTTTTCGGATCTGGAGATAGAAAGGTGAAAATATGGGACTATAAAGAAAATAAAATTCTCTGGGAGGCAGATCTTCCAAGAGAAATTTATTCAGTGAAGTATCTCCCAAGCGGGAAATTTTTTTTTGCTAACGGAGGGAATCATATTCTTATTTATGATTCTACAGGACAATACATAAATACCCTGAAAGGTCATGCAACTGCAATCTGGTCAATGGACACTGATCCTGAAGGAAAATATCTTATATCCGGTTGCTTTGCAAAAACATTCAGGTTGTGGGATATTTCTGAGGTAAAACTCCTGGATGAAAATTCTCAACACTCAAAAAGTGTTCTTGCTGTTTGTTTTAATTCTATGGGCACAAAGTTTGCCAGTGGATCCCTGGATGAAAGTATTAAGATCTGGTCATGGCCTGAAAAGAAATTATTGCATTCCTTTATTGCCCACAGTGGAAATATTTATGACCTTGAGTTTCATCCTGCAGGGAAATTACTTGCCAGTGCTTCAAGGGATAAGAGCATCAAGCTCTGGGATGTTGAAACCGGCGAATTAACCAAAATACTGAAAGGACACACTGAAAGTGTCTTTTGCTTAAGCTTCAGTCCTGATGGGCATTTTCTAATTAGCGGTGCCACCACCGGAAATATCAAGCTATGGGAAGTTGTAACAGGTAAATGCATTCATACTTTTATTGGTCATGAGGGTCTTGTAAGCTGTATTCAGTTTCATCCCGATGGTACCAGCTTTGCCAGTGGATCTCATGACGAAACTCTAAGAATTTGGGAATTCTCCCCTGAACTGATTGTAAATTTCTGTTGTGCTTCAGAACTGGAATCTGAAATTTCC
This sequence comes from Bacteroidota bacterium, assembly GCA_030642585.1. Taxonomy (GTDB): domain Bacteria; phylum Bacteroidota; class Bacteroidia; order Bacteroidales; family VadinHA17; genus JAYEGO01. The sequence goes on from DAOWNN010000295.1 coordinate 2,635, forward strand.
TCAAATGAAGTTTTCCTTCCAAGAGGAGAAAATGAGTCAAAATCAGAGTATAAATTACGATTACAAAAGCAGAAAGAAACTAAAAAACAATTAGTAGATAAATACTACCAGGAATATATGGAGCGTTTAAATGGTATGCAACATTAATTTATGTGAGTTCGATATAAGTAGTAGATTTTTGTGTTTGAAAAGAAGTTATTTCATAAAAAATTATATGAATTATTTTCGGTGAAAGATTATTCTTTGTGATTGCTTTGTGTCTTGGAGACCTGGTGGCTTTTTTTCTTTGCCACAAAGGTATTAAGGCACCAAGTTAAATTATAATTTTGTTTATCTGTATTTAATGTTTCTAATCCTTATTCATTGTTATGAATATGTACAAATCTATATTAATTCTCATATCGATCCTGTTTGCTACAGCATGCTCCAAGGATGAGGAAGTGAAAACTTCAGGCACTCACAGCATTACATCTGAAAAGATTTTGGAAGGACAGACATATAGCTATTATGGTTTTTCATTCAGTAAAGCAGCGGTAAAATTATACAATGTGGCAACCAGTACTGATCG
>DAOWNN010000175.1 GCA_030642585.1 Bacteroidota bacterium
AAGGCTGTACAGCCTGTGATGTTAAAGCAAAGATCTGGATCTATCATCAATATGAGTTCAGTGGTTGGCGTAAGTGGAAATGCGGGACAATCTAATTATTCTGCATCCAAGGCAGGAATGATTGGTTTTACAAAATCCATTTCCAAGGAAGTAGGTTCAAGAGGAATCAGGTGTAATGCAATTGCCCCAGGGTTTATTGAAACTGAAATGACTGCTAAATTGCCCGAAGATGTTAAAAAAGTATGGGTGCAGCAAATCCCTTTGAGAAGGGGTGGCAGTCCTGAAGATGTTGCAAATACAGCTCTTTTCCTTGCATCAGATCTTTCTTCTTATGTAACCGGACAGGTTGTTCATGTATGTGGCGGGATGAACACCTAGAGGAATGATTAATGTCTAATGAATAATGTCTAATGAATAATGATTAGTGAAGAATTGATGTTTATTTATGCAAAAAGGGGCAGGGTTTAGGTTTTTCCTAAACCATTTACTTTATTAAGACTCCGGAATGCACGGTCAGTGGGCAAATGCAGAGGAACTACGTAGTATACTACGTAGTTAATTTTTCACAATTTTAAGTTTGATTTCCGGCGTATGAAAATTAGAATACTGTTTAATGTGATGTTTATATCGCTTTTACTGGCCAGCTCGTGCAAGATGGCAAGTATTGTTGTGGATGTCCGCCAGCCTGCAATGTGGTTTTTACCAGACTCTATTATTGAAATTAGCTTAAATAACAGGATACAGGATAGTATTCAAAATACTATCAGCATTACAAAAGATATGATTTTAAAAGGGAAGGGGCTGGAAGGAATGCCGCATAAAGCTTCTGATATTACTTTAAAATCTATGAAAGATGAGCTTGCGAGAAGTGACAGGTTTTCTGTTGCTTCAATAATTTTTGTGAATCCCGGAAATCAATTTCAGCATCAACTTCCAATTCCCCTGGATCCTCAAGTAGTGATTGATATATGCAAGTATGAAAAAACTGATGCAATAATATCTTTGGAACAGTTAAAACCCTACACAGATATAAGTTTCAGGTCTTATGATGTAAAAAAAGAAATTGACAGGAACAGGGTTTGGTCAAATAATATTGTTTATGAAACCCGTAAAACTACTTATGAGATTGCAAGATTGGTTGTGGGGGTTGAAATAGATTGGCGGGTTTATAACGGAAAAGATGGAAAGGTCTTGCATGAAAAGACTATATATGATTCCCTGGCTTATGAAGCACAGTCCCTGACACGGGAAGATGCACAAAGAAAATTGCCTTCTGCGTCTCAAACCCTCTCGAAAATAAGTACTATAAATGGACTAAAACTACTTGAAAACCTCTCACCATCTTTTCTGACTGTGGAAAGAAACTACTTCAGGTATGGAAATCAGAACTTCAGAGAGGCCTACCATCTTGTATTGTTTCGTCGCTGGACAGATGCCGAATTAATATGGGAAAAGGATATGACTGGCAGAGACCCGAAAATAAGCTCCAAAGCTGCTTACAACCTTGCATTAGTTGCAGAAATGGAGGGTAAACTTGACAGGGCCAGGGAACTCATTGAACGGGCCTATGATCTGAATCCAACGGTTGAAATCAGTAAGTATAAGACTCTTCTTGAAACACGTTAATGCTCTTTTTAGGATACACGTCATGTCAGGATGATATTGTCGAGTTCGACAGGCTCAGACTTCGACAGGCTCAGACTGACTGAATTATCTTTAGAGAGTATGCTAATTTTGGGTTTTTATGGCAGGAAAAAATACTATATTATTCCTTCTTTTATTGGGTATTTTCAGTTGCAGTAGCTATGAGAAATTACCGATTCAGATTCTTGCACCATCTGAAAAACCCCTTCCTTCAGGTCTTGGCAGATATCTTTATTTAAACAGGATTCCTTCTCTTTTGGGTGATAATGATACCATCCAGACAGGAAGCATTGATCTTCCTTCTTCATACCTTAATTATATTTCATGGGAAATTATAAATTTAAGTCTTGATGTTATTGACCGATCACCATTGAAGGATTCTGTAATGATTGATACTATCATTTATGAAGAGTTTTATGAAGTTAAAATAGGGGAGAGCCTGGATTCTGTATTTATTTCCGAACTATGCATACAAGATAGCCTGAAAGGTATTATCTCTCTTGAGGGACTGAGTTTATGGGATACTGTTTTTTTCTTACCTCAACATAGTTATCCGGAGGATGATTCCTCAATGAACGCTTATTATTATTGTGTGAATATGTTTATACCAGAGATAAAGTGGCGTATTTATTCAAAAACCGGACAGGTGGAGGAAGAATACCTGATTAATGATACTCTTATGTGGTATTCAATGGGGGAAACAAAAGATATTGCATGGTATTTTCTTCCCGAAACCGAGACAATATTACATGAGCTTGCCAGTACTGTTGCGACAGATTTCTCTGAAAAGATTGTCCCGGTTTGGATCAATGTAAACCGGATATTCTATCACCGTGGTTCCACTAAAATGCTTATGGCAGCAAAGCTGGTGCGTGAGAATTCATGGGATGAAGCTGCCAGGATCTGGCAAAAAATGGCAGAAACGGAAAGTCCGGGAATTGCTTCTAAAGCTGCATTTAATATGGCACTGGCCTGTGAATTGTCAGACAGGCTGGAATTGGCATTGACCTGGATCAATAAGGCATGGAATATAGAACAAAATGACCTGGCTGTAGCCTATTCAAGGATTCTGCGGGAGAGGGTAAGAAAAACAGATACAGTGAATGAGCAACTCAAGTAGAATATTTTCTCGCAGATACCGCAGATTTACGCAGATGAATTTGAGTGAAAATCTCAAGCAGGTAATGCAGATTTATTAAAATAATCTGCGCTTATCAGCGTAATCAGCGTGAAATGTTTTACCACAAATTCCGCCAATCTGTTCCATCCCATACTCTCAACATATGACCTGTTGCATCATAATATACAGTTCCTTCCGCAGGATTTGCAGGTGCATCACCTGGTTCCAGCACCATAAAATCCCTGATATTAACATTTGCATTCAGTCTGATATGATCATTATCAAATTCACCATAGATCAAGGCCTGGCTGCTGTCAGCTGACCAATTGGAAATATATAGTTTATGAGATCCTAACTCATTGAAACCTGCTTCTGGTCCAAGGAAAACATTTCGTGATCCGGTCTGGTTACTCCAGCCGGCATCATTACCAAGAAATACATTCCAGGATCCTGTAGTGTTGTTATTTCCCGCATAGGCACCCATGAATGCATTACCCTGGCCTTCTGTATTATTACGGGCAGATTCATGTCCAAGGAAGGTATTATTGCTTCCAAAGGTATTCTCGTTTCCTGTCCTGTTTCCAAGAAATACATTAGCATGCCCCGAATCATTCTTATTTCCACTTTCGTTACCAATAAAAATATTGGAGAAAGCTGTATCACTAAAAGCTCCTGCATACTGACCAATGAAAATATTATCACCACCTGTGGTATTACTAAAACCACTACTTTTTCCAATAAAGATATTTGCATTTCCCGTAGTATTTCTATTACCTGAGGCCCTGCCCAGGAAGGTGTTGTCATATCCTTCTGTATTGTGCCAACCCGACCATGTTCCAATGAACACGTTTTTAACCCCCGTGGTATTCATAGTTCCAGCCTCCTCACCAATAAACACATTTGAGAAACCATCGGTGTTAAACTGTCCGGTTCTGGTACCTATAAACACATTATAACTACCTGTAGAGTTCCTCATCCCGGAGGAGTCGCCGATAAATATATTATCAACACCTTCATTATTATAATAGCCGGAATAATTTCCGATAAAAACATTAGAATATGCATTCCCATTAAGGAAACCACTGTATTCACCCAGGAAGATATTATGAGATCCTTCGGCATTATGCTTTCCACTATAAGTACCAAGGAAGATATTCTTCTCACCTAAAGTATTTCCTCGTCCGGCATCCTGTCCAATAAACACATTTGAGCTCCCTTCAGAATTGCTCATACCTGAATTTACACCCATAAATACATTATGAATTCCGCTTGTATTATAAGCACCGGCAGAATCTCCGATAAAAACATTTTCATAACCTGCGGCATTATTTCTACCGGAATTATTTCCAATAAAAATATTGCGATTACTGCTTTCGTTGTTTATACCTGCAAATTTGCCAATGAATATATTATCAGATCCGATTGTATTTGAAAAGCCACTGCTCCTGCCAATAAATATATTTGCGTTTCCTGTTGTATTGGCAACTCCTGTTGCTCTTCCTACGAATACATTGGAATATCCTTCGGTATTGCTCCAGCCTGAGTAAGTTCCAACAAAAACATTTCTATCTCCTGTTGTGTTACTTAATCCGGCTTCATCACCAATACTTACATTTTGGAATCCTGTTGTATTAAACTGGCCGGCTTTGCTTCCAATATAAACATTGCGCATTCCTGAAGTGTTTGAATAACCGGCTGAATCACCAATAAATAGATTTTTATATCCATCATCGTTGTAATATCCGGCCAAATGTCCTAAAAATATATTTTGGCTACCGATTGTATTATGGTAACCAGCCTGGTAACCAAAAAATGTATTATATATCCCAGTTGTGTTGTTTAAACCTGCCTGGTGCCCAATAAAATAGTTGTCCAGTCCAAGGTACATAAGACCATCTGTCTCTCCCTTTCCTGGCGTAAACCCTCCTATTGCAAACCCTCCCTTTCTGCCTTTTCCAGTTTGAGTCTGATCAATGTAAACACGAACACTATCTGAACCTACCATGAAATAATCATTGGTGAGTCCTTTTCCGGGAGTAAAGCCGCCAATAGCAAAACCACCTTTGCGTCGTTTTCCGGATCCCTCCTCTACAAATATTCTTACTCCGGAGTTGTATACAGCAAAGACTGTTTGTCCGTCATTTCTTTTTACTTCAAACAATGCAGAGTCAGCATTCATATCTATAGAACCCTGAATACCAAGTTTCTCAAGAGAGGAAACTGACTGTGTATTCAAAGCATAAGGCACTGATAATAACTCTGCATTTCCAAAGTCCTGGAAGCTATTTCCATCTTTCAGATCAAGTTGCACCCTTAAATAAAAGGGTCCGGAGCTCCAGTCGACATCCACACTGTTTACATCACCCACCTTAATATTTAGCATTCCAATTGAATTGGTACTTACACCTGTCTGGGTTTCTGTCCAGGCCTGCGACCCTGTAGTACTTCCCTGCAGGATCTCGAATTTCACATCCAGTGTTTTATCAGCCAGGATTGTTGCTCCGTCGCGAACTACTGCCTGGTAATTAAATTTTTGCGGAGCCTGGGCGAAGAGAGTGTTGAGTGATGAGTGAAAAGAAAAGAAAGAAAAACAAAGACTTTAGAAGTGGGGATTGTGTTTTCATGGTATGAGTTTTAATGAATTAGCATTATTCCAAAAAGTAATAAGTTATGAAATTTATAGTAAAAATCATTTTTTATTTGATGAATAAACCTCATGACCATACTTTTAGCTTGCCCGG
>DAOWNN010000299.1 GCA_030642585.1 Bacteroidota bacterium
GGACAGTCTAATAAAAATATAAAGTACTAAAGGTGAAAAATGACCATGGGTCATCCAAATTATACCAACCTGAAATCGTATAAGTCTGATTATATTCAATTTAAGAAATAGCGATGCTTTTTGTGTCGAAGTCAGGAAATAAAGGTAAAAAATGGTTCTGGGTCACCCAAATCACCCCACCTAAACAAGTTATACTCTTGATATGCTAATACTTAAGGATTTGATTGTAATAAAGTGTCGAAGTCAGGAGAGGTCCCTATTTTTTATACACAACTATTTTCGTATTTTAGCTAAACTGTGGCAGCTTTAAAAAAACACATAAGCCTCTTTCTCATATTTCTCGTTTTCTTTCAAAATCCAGGAAAACTTGTCGGACAAAATTTGTCTCGGGTTATACTCACTAAACCGTACTCTGAGAATCAGCTTAATTTCTCAGGAGACCATCAATATCAAACTACCCAGGCACCTGCCCCAAAGCCTTTGCGAATCCAGGTGCTTGATAAAAACTCCAGGCCTGTAAAGGGAACAGTTGTGGGCTTTGAGTTGATTTCACAACCCCCATCTGCTATAGGATTTACAGTAAGTCCTGCAGTTGCCACTTCAGATAGTTTAGGCTATATAACTACCTATATCCATCTTGGATCAAAACCGGGAGAATATTTTGTTTCTGCCAGGGCCATTAATTCCAAGAGTAATCTGGTAGTTTTTGAAGCACATGCACGAGATTCAAAATGGCTATTCATTTTACTCACAGGACTTATTGGGGGATTAAGTTTATTCATTATGGGAATGGTTATGATGAGTGATGGATTAAAAAAAGCTGCCGGGGATAAGATGCGAGCTATTCTTACCGGAATTACAAATAACAGATTTGTAGCCGTGTTTATTGGCGCGGCAGTAACCATGGTCATACAAAGTAGTAGTGCGACCACTGTGATGTTGGTAGGTTTTGTGCAATCGGGCTTGATGACCTTTGCCCAATCACTTGGTATCATACTCGGTGCCGATATTGGAACTACTGTTACCGCACAGATTATAGCATTTAAACTTACAGATTATGCTTTATGGTTTGTTGCAATTGGATTTGGACTTCAGATGTTTTCCTCAAGTACCAAGCTTAAAGAAGTTGGAACCAGTATATTGGGATTCGGGATCCTGTTTTTTGGAATTCACATAATGTCAGAAGCTATGGCTCCTTTGAGAACCTATGAGCCATTTATTGAAGTCCTGCTGGAACTTGAAAATCCATTATTTGGGATTATAATTGGAGCTCTGCTAACAGCACTTTTTCAAAGCAGTAGTGCCTTTATTGGAATTATAATAATCATATCCACACAGGGAATGATAAGTCTTGAAGCCGCAATATCGTTGCTGCTTGGAGCCAACTTAGGAACTGCTATTACTGCCATTCTTGCAAGTTTGAATGCAAACAGAGACGCTAAAAAAGTTGCCCTTGCTCATACCATTTTTAAGGTATTAGGTATACTGGTTTTTGTATGGTGGATTCCGAAATTTGCTGAGATCATTCAACAAATATCTCCACAGGCTGAAGCTGGTCTTTCCAGAATAGAATATATGGCACAGGTTGTTCCGCGGCAAATCGCAAATGCTCATACTATTTTTAATGTCGCTCTTACAATTCTCTTTTTACCTTTCACCAGGATATTTGCAACCTTAATTGATAAAATTCTTCCTGAAAAAATAATACCTGAAGAAGCTGAAATAGAAGTTAAATATCTGGATGAAAATATAATCAGCACACCCGCTCTTGCCTTATCACTTGCTAAACAAGAAGTTTGCAGGATGGGCGATATGGTACAGGATATGTCCAACGATATTATATTACCTTTCTTTGTAAAGGACACTGCGGTTTTGAGCAGTATCAGTTGGCAGGAAAAACAAATCAACTATCTACGTGACAGGATCAACTCATACCTTAGAAAAATTACCAGGGAGGATATCAGAGAAGAAAGAGTGAACGAGGCTTTTCAAATCATGTACACGGTAAAAGAACTTGAACAAATTGCAGACCTGATATCTAAAAATTTAATCAAAAGAGCCTACGATTGGGTTCATAGTTCACATGAATTTACTGAAGAAGGGAAGAAAGAACTTATGGCTCATCACATAAGCACTCAGAAACAAATTAGACGGGCGATTACTGTTTTTAATGAACTGAACCTGGAAAAGGCGAAGGAAATGAAACAAAAGAACAAAAAGTACCGGCAAATGGCGATTGAGCTTGAAAGGCAGCATTTTCAACGCATCAGGCAAGATATCAAACAAAGCATTGAAAGCAGTGAAATGCATCTTGAACTGATCACCAGTTTTAAAATAATTACCAGTCATGCCACCAATATTGCCAGGATAATGCTGGAATGGCAAATTAAATCCGAATAATTGGCAGATTGAATATTTTCCATATTTTTTTAATTACACTACAAACATGAAAAAAAGAAGTCTTGCTTTTTTCAACTCCTTAATGCTTATATTCTTTATATTTTATCCGGTTCTGGCAGATGATGGAAAAGGGGAAAACAATGCTACTGTTGGCCCTGAAAATGGGAGTTTAGTTATTGTTGGAGGAGCCATGAAAGATTCTAACATAGTTTTAAAATTTATTGAATTGGCCGGAGGGATAGATGCTGCATTTGTCGTTATACCAACAGCATCGGGAGCAGACAGTATAGATCCACAAAGATTCACCCGTTTTTTGTCCAGATTTGGTGTTAAGAATATACAAATCGTGCATACTTATAATCCTGAAATTGCAAACACTGAAGAATTTGTTGCTCCTATCAAAAAGGCCAATGCTGTTTGGTTTGGTGGAGGAAGACAGTGGAGACTGGTGGATGCCTATGCCAATACTTTAACAGAAATTGAAATTCGTAAGGTATTAAATCGTGGAGGAGTAATAGGTGGTAGTTCTGCCGGAGCAACTATACAGGGAACTTTTTTGGCTAGAGGAGATACTAAAACAAATCGAATAATGATGGGGGATCACCAAAAAGGGTTTAATTATTTGAAAAACTCGGTTATTGATCAGCATCTCCTTGTAAGAAACAGACAGTTTGATTTGATTGAAATTCTGGAAACTTATCCAGGTTTATTGGGTATTGGCCTGGATGAGAATACTGCAATAATTGTACAGGGAAATAAATTTGAAGTATTGGGGCA
>DAOWNN010000092.1 GCA_030642585.1 Bacteroidota bacterium
GCAACAAACTCAGGTTCTGCGGCCGACATTAGTCCGGCAAGTTCTAATTTTAAAATATCGACTTTAAGTCCATCATGAACGGCAATACCCCCTTTAGATTTTACAACACAATTTATAGCTTCAACAATTTGATTGTCACTTGTACCTATAGCAATTATATTATGACTGTCATGTGCAATGCTGGAAGCAAGAGCACCATTAACTATTCCAAAACCAGTGATAAATCCCACTACCGGCGATTGTGATGAATACCTGTTCACAACCACAATCTTAACAATATCTTCATCCGGCAAGGCCAGGGCTTCTCCATCTTTGAGTTTAATTGCTTTTATCTGCTGCTTTGTAAGCAGTTCGCCATCCACAGCTTCTATAACCCTCACTTTTCCCGATCTGGCCTTAACTTTTAAGTCTTCAGGTTTTATGGGTTTTGCATTAAACTTATTAAGAATACAGGGAGATGAATACTCAAATAAAACACTACCATCCTTATAAACCGGAGACCCGTTAATCCAGGTTTCAAGCACATTGAAATTTGCCGGTTCATCAATAATAATAATATCTGCAGGATCTCCCACCCTGAGCAAGCACCCATCCAGTTTATAATGTTGTATAGGATTCATTGTAGCAGCCTGAATCAAATTATACAAATTTAATCCCCTGGATAAGCCTGTTTTTATCAATTTGTTAATGTGCCCGGCATACAAATCATCAGGATGTAAATCGTCTGAGCAAAGCATTACTTTGTCGGGATATTTATCAATAAGACTATAAAGTTTTTCAAAGTTCTTTGCAGCACTTCCTTCACGTATTTGTATTATCATTCCGGCTTTTATTTTTTCTTCAGCCTCTTCAATCGTTGAACATTCATGGTCTGTAGTAATCCCGGCAGAAATATACTTCATCAAGTCTTCTCCAATAATTCCGGGGGCATGACCATCTATAGGTTTATTCATTCTTTTTGCGTGTTCAATCTTTTTCAACACTTCAGCATCAGAAAAAATAACAGCCGGATAATTCATCATTTCTGATAAATACTTAATATCTTCTCTTTCGAGTAGTTCCTTAACCTCAGTTTCTCCAAGGGTTTCGCCGGATGACTCAAAAGCAGTTGCAGGAACACAGGATGGCACACCAAAATAGAACTTCATTGGAACCCGATTTCCGTCGTCTATCATATACTCAACACCCTTCTTGCCCAACACATTTCCTATCTCATGTGGATCAGAAACGCAAGCAACGGTCCCGTGCCTTACAGCCAGCTTCGAGAAAGACCCGGGCGAAAGCATAGAGCTTTCAATATGTATGTGAGAATCTATAAGTCCTGGTAAAATGTATTTTCCTCCATTCGCCTTTCCAATTTTTTGAATTTTACAAATTCTGCCATTCTCTATAAAAATGATTCCATAATAAGTCTCCCTGCTTATTATATCAACAATATTTCCGTAAATATTTTTTTTCATAATTTTTAATGTTCCACGTGGAACCCTATCTTCCCAAAAAAACCAAAAGTACCGAAACATCAGCAGGCGAAACACCAATAATTCGACTTGCTTGTCCAATATTTTTTGGTTTTATTTTTTTTAATTTTTGTCTTCCCTCTGTTGAAATTGATTTCATATTATCATACACAGTATCTACTGGTATTTTTATGTGCTCCAGTCGCTTTATTTTATCTGCCATAAGCCGCTCCCTCTCAATATATCCTGAATATTTGATCATTATCTCTACGGATTCAATTATTTCATTTTTTAGCCCACCCAGCCCATTTACTTTTTCCTTAAGCTCCTTTGATGCCTTTGTCAGGTTGTTAATTTGTATTTCTGGTCGTTTTAATATTTCTGATGCCTTCACAGATTGCCTGAGGATGCTTGTTTTAAGCATGCTTAAGTCTGAATTTATTTCATCAGGTTTTATTGACAGTTTTTTTATAAAACCAATTAATTCATCTCTCATAGTGTATTTTTTCTTACACAGCTCCCATCTTTCTTTTGTTGCAAGGCCAATTTTATATGCTTTTTCAGTAAGCCTTTTATCTGCATCATCCTGCCTGAGTAATATTCTATACTCAGCTCTTGATGTAAACATTCTGTATGGTTCATCAACTCCTTTTGTAACAAGATCATCAATTAAAACACCAATATATGCTTCATCACGTTTCAAAATGAACTGTTCATTACCACAAACCTTTCTGTGGGCATTTATTCCTGCAATCAGGCCCTGTGCACCTGCCTCCTCATATCCTGTAGTTCCATTAACCTGTCCGGCAAAAAACAGATTACTTATAAGCTTTGTCTCCATGCTATGATATAATTGTGTAGGATCAAAATAATCATATTCAATAGCATATCCGGGTCTGAATATTTTTGCATTCTCAAAACCCCTGATTTTTCTAAGACCATCATATTGTACTTTCCATGGGAGAGATGACGCAAATCCATTCAAATAATACTCCACTCCATTTTTACCCTCTGGCTCAAGGAATAACTGATGCCTGTCTTTGTCTGCAAATGTTATAATTTTATCTTCTATACTTGGACAATATCTGGGACCTATACTTGAAATTGTACCATCGAAAAGCGGGGAGTCCTTTATCCCGGTTTCAAGCATTGAGTGAACCTCTACATCAGTATGAGCAATATAACAACTTAACTGCTCAGTCATGGGCTTGTCATAATTTAAATAAGAGAAATAGCCCCCACCCTCATCTCCCTTTTGTTCATCGAGAACAGAAAAATTAACAGATCTTCCATCTATTCTGGCAGGAGTTCCGGTTTTCATTCTTCCCATTTTAAAACCATTTTTTTCCAGAGAATCAGATAAGCCAATAGACGGTGGTTCAGAAAACCTTCCTCCACCATCTTTCTTCTTACCGATATGTATAAGTCCGTTCATAAACGTGCCGCTCGTAAGAATAATAGTTTTAGCAAAAATTTCAATCCCCATTCTTGTTCTTATTCCACGCACTATTTTGTTCTCAATTATGATTTCTTCAACCATATCCTGCCAAAAATCCAGATTTTCTAATCCCTCCAATATGCTTCTCCACTTCTCAGAAAATTTCATCCTGTCACATTGTGCCCTGGGGCTCCACATTGCTGGTCCTTTTGACCTGTTTAACATTCTAAATTGAATCATAGAGTCATCCGTAACAAGGCCTGAATAACCTCCCATTGCGTCTATCTCTCTCACTATCTGCCCCTTAGCAATTCCCCCCATGGCAGGATTACATGACATTTGAGCAATTTTTGTCATATCCATCGTTACAAGCATAACGCTTGAACCTAAATTTGCTGCCGCTGCTGCCGCCTCGCTTCCGGCATGACCTGCACCAATAACCAACACATCATAACTTTGCATTTCCTGAATTTTTCACAAAGATACAATAAGCTAATATTGTAATAAAATGATTATTTTGATTTGGGTGTTACAATTTTACCCAGGTAGTAATCTTCCTTTTCCCGTATTGTTCTTTTTTCACTTTCAGTTTTATCTCTATATCCTAATAAGTGAAGTAATCCATGCACCATAACCCTATTTACTTCATCAATTTTTTCAATACCAAGCATTTTGGAATTGTCAATAATCCTATCGAAACTTATAAAAATATCACCTGAAATTGATTTCTCAATATTATATTCAAAACTGATAACGTCTGTATAATAATCATGCTTTAAATAATCATGATTCATTTTCCTTAGTTCTTTATCTCCTGTAAATACAATATTTATTTCTCCGGGAATTTTTTTTTCCTTTAGTATAACTGATCTTAGCCAATCAATTGTTTGATCAGCATTTTTGTGTTTGTAGTAAAAGTGTTCTGAATGTATGTGGATGGACACTTCAGGAAATATTGAATATTAACTCTACACCAGCACCGTTATCTAAAAAATTAACTTCATCAGAAAGATGATTCATTAGAAACACGCCGCGTCCATCAATATTTTCAATATTCTCGGGTGCTGTTGGATCGGGAATATGATCATAATCAAAACCTGCACCTTCATCCTGCACTATGATTTTTAGCTTATTATTTTTATTATCTACCCCAATGGCAACGAATTTTTCCGGATCCGACTTGTTCCCATGTACAATGCTATTATTAACAGCTTCAATACATGCAATCAAAACCTTTCCATACATATCTGATTCCAATGAATATTTTATTGAAATTTCATCTATGAGCTTTTCTACCTGCCTTAAATTCTCAGGAATAGAACTAATTTTGATCTCTCGGTCCATACTAATCATAAACATATGCCAAAAATTCTATTACTTATAGCTTATACTTAAAAAAAATCAAAAAGTTACACCTATTATCAAGATTTTCATCTGCTCAGCCATAATTCAGGATTCTGATTTTGTTTTTCATTGTAAATCCTAAAGTGTAATGTTGTGTTATCTCCCTGTGAATGATCGGTATACACTGTTCCTATTTCCTCCAGGGTTTCGATATTATCACCAACTTTAATTGAAATATCAACTAAATTTCTATAAACTGTTAAAAATCCACCATGCCTGATAATAACAGTTTGGTTTGCACCGGGAATAGCAATAATCTTCATTACTTCTCCTTTAAAAACATTCCTGACCTTACTTCCACTAATGGTTGCAATATCAATACCTCCGTTATCAATTTTAACATTTTTCATAACCGGATGAGCATGTATACCAAATTTTCCTGTTACAATACCCGTTCGTGTAGGCCATGGAAGTTTCCCCTTATTTTTTACAAACTCTTCTGAAATTAATTTTTCCTCCGGTGTGAGTATATAAATACTTTTAGCCTTTCTTGTTTCCTCTTCCATTATACGAGCGATCTCCACATCAAGTTTTCTCGCAATTTCTTCACTTTTTCTTATCTCCCTTCTAAGATCACGCTCTCGTCTTTTCAATCTACTATAATATGCCTTTTGTTTGCCAATATCCTGATCAAGATTTTTATTTTCAGCTTCCAGTTCAACCAGAATGATTTCTTTTTCTTCTTTTTGTTTTATCAATTCGCTACTTTTCAAGTTAAGCAGTCTTTGCATTTGTACTATCAAATGTACTTGCTTCTTTCTGTATTGTGAGTACTGCCTGAGATATAAAGTCCGCTTATATACCTGATTCAGGTTTTTAGATGAGAATAAATATATAAGCTCAAAATAGGGTGGTCGTCTATTATAAACTGACTGCAAAAGCCTTCCATATTCTAATTTAATTTTTTCAATATCCTCTTCCATTGAATTCACAACAAGCTCATTATCATGAATTCTTAATGAATGTTCTTCAAGTCCTTTTTCCAGGTTTTCTATAAGTTCCTTTCTGTTTATTACTTGTTTATTTAACAGTTTAATTCTATTTAAGGAGAGGCTTTTACTTTTTGAAATTTCTTTAATTATCCTGTTTGTTTTTTCTATTTCAGACCGTGCATTTCTTTTTCTTTGCTCAAGCTCATTCCTGGTTTGGCCATAGCTCACTATTCCACTTAGCAGAACAATTAAACAGAAAATCAGATGTTTTCTAATAAAGTGCATTATAGGTCTGATAAGCTTTTAACTCTCTTATATGAATTACTAATCCTCTTTTTTGCAGGGAATGATTCATTTATTACCCATTTGTCATAATACAACAAAATTCTTTGTTCTTTTCCTTCAATTTTTAACCGGGTATCTATTATAGATGGTAAAGTAGCATTACTTTTTTCCTCATACCCTGAATACTCAATCAAGAGCTTAATATTATCATTCGGAACTTCAAGTCCTCTCAGCCTCAGATATCCTGTATTATAATCGAAACAAAATGTTTCTTTCCTAACTCTCTTATCGTTTCCCCTGACATAACAATAACCAGCTTTCTTAATATCCGACTTCATTTCGCTTTTCATTTCATAAAGAATTTTCTCACCAGCCCCCATTAATAATAATTTCTCTAACAAATCAAACTCAAAACTTAATCCATATTCGGCATTAAACTCAAGAAAAGATGAGGTATACCGGGTCTTATTAAATCTACTGATAATTGTAACACTGTCTCTATCAAAATATAATCTCATTGCTTCAATCCCAAAATCTGTGGCTATGCTAACAATAATTATGCTGTCCTTAATTATTCTAATATTCGAATTAAACTTAGTCTCCTTGTTTTCGATATTATAAACACCTCTGATTTTCTTTATCCATATGGTTTTTATTCTTTCTTCATTGATTCTATTTACGCGTATAACCTCATCAACAGTGGTGTAACTGCCTTTCGTTTTATTCAGCAGGCCTTTAACCTTGCAGCCCTGCATAATAGAACTCAAAATAATTAAAACAAAAATGAAATAATAGGATCGTTTATGAACCTCATCTTTTACTCCCGACATTCTTAATTTTTTTAAGCAGCTTTTCTTCATCACCACCTGCATCTACTGCCTTTCTCCAATATTCCACAGCTAGTTCAGGTTTATTAAGCTTTTCATTAACATCACCATAATGTTCCAATATTTCCGCACCTGGATTAGTATTGTTATCAATAGCTTTTCTTAAAAACTTTTCAGAAGAAGCATATTTCCGCATATTATATAAAACCCAGGCATATGTATCTAAATAAGTGCTGTTTGCAGGCTCCATATCAATACATATTTTACTCATCTTCAGTGCTTTTTTCAGTTTTTCTCCTCTCAACGAAAGGTAACAACTATAATTATTAAGAACCATCAGGTTCCCTGGATCTATCGCTAATGCATCCTCAAAAGCCAGATCAGATTTTTCATATTGCTTATTATTTTTATATGCTTCTCCTAATAAAGAATAATATTGAACCAAAAGGCTATTATTATTTTCCACAAAACCGAGACCCTTAATCAATATATCAATAGTCTCATTATTTTTCCCAAGTTCAGTACAGGCAAGACCATTGAAAAAGTATAAAATTGGAGCCCCGGGGAAATATTCTATTGCCTTATTACTAAATATGTATAGATCATCTGTTTCTTCTAAAATATTTAGCAGAAACAACAGTTGTTCCCATACCAGGTAATTTTGAATATCATATTTTATATATTCTTTAAATTTATGTGCTGCGAGTTCATATTCTCCTGTCTTAACATAAAAATCTCCAAGCAGGGCCAAAATTCTAATATCTTCTGAATACTGCTTCTGAAATTCAATAAGGCTTATGGACAGCTCCTCTTTAATCATTGGTAAAAGCTCCTGGTCTGAAATTAACGAAACAACCAAATTAAATTTTATCTCCATTTCGCTATTATTCCCTAAAATAACTGAGTCCACCATTCTGATCATTTCAGAATACTCCTGATTTACCATCTGAAACCGAATAATACTAAGATATACCTTATCGATCCCCGGGAAATCTATTAGTAGCTCTTTATACTTTTTTCCAGCCTTTTCATTTTCTCCCTGCTCATAAAATAACTCTGCTAATAAAATTTGATAATCTACATTATCAGGAAATAGGCTTAAAACCATATACAACTCTTCTTCAGCACGTTTGATTTGTCCTGTTTGTTTGTAAATATCTATTCTGGCAATAGAAACAGATTCCTGGAACCCAACATTTCTTTCAAGTTTATTATACACATCCAGGGCCTTGTCATATGTTTTATCCTTCGCATACATATTTCCAAGCTGAAACATTAAATCTAATTTTTCAGGATGTTTCTTAACAAGATTTTCATAAATAAGTATACTGCTATCATTAATTTCTTGTATACTATACAGGCTGGCTAATTGTAATTGATACCACAAATTATCACCATCCGCGGCTGTTGCCTTCCTGGCATATTCTAAGGCCAGGGGATAATCTCTTGCATATAAATAAATGGAACTTAATTCAAACAAAGCAGCATCGCTTAATGGATTAATCTCCAGACATTGTTTGAAATATACTATAGCCTGACCATAGTTTCCCAATACCTTATGCTTTATAGCCTCACTTAAAAGATAATTATAGTTTCTAAAGTCAGTTCCCCTAAGTTTTGATTCGTGGACCTCAGGCTTTGATGTAAGTGTTGTGGTCTTACATGAGGTCGTCACTATTGTAAATAATATTAAAAAAATCC
>DAOWNN010000051.1 GCA_030642585.1 Bacteroidota bacterium
AACCACATCTGTATTGTCAAATACAATCTGATTCTCAAATCTTATCACTTTAATACCTTTTCTTTGCAGATAACCATCTCTTTCCTGATCATATTTCATTCCTTCAGGATCAAAATGGGGCTCTCCATCCAATTCAACAGCCAGCTTCTCTTTTGGACAGTAAAAATCAAGGATATAACTTCCTACACTGAATTGCCTGCGAAATCTCCTTCCATCCAATTGTTTGTTCTTCAAAAATCTCCAGAGGGTAGCTTCAGCAGGTGTTAGATTTGATCTGAGAATCCGGCGGTATTCTTTTAATTCAGGCTTGTTATATAATTGTTTTTTCATTGTTAGTTTATAAGAACCCCTCTGTCCTTTCCCTCTGGTCAAGGACATCTCCCCTTGACAGGGGAGAAGCTACTACCATACAAATTACTACTACTTATTCTCCCCCTGCCAAGGGGGAGTCCGCTGGCGCAGCCAGCGGGAGGGGGTTATTTATCTTTCTTCTTAACCCCTGTCTTAATAGGGATCATAGCACCAAGCTGAAAGGTACGATTGTAAGCTGTACGTCCGGTCGATGAATTATAAACATTGACAAGTCCATGCGAATAATTGAACCTGATCTGAACCCCCGGATCACCTCTAAAATGAAAGTTTAAACTGGCTACCATACCAAAATCTAAACGGCTAAAATTGTCAGTGATGTCAATTACGGCACCAATGTCCCAATCCTCGTAGTTATGACTAAAGCTGTCTTCAGCCTTAAGTAATAAACTTGTTTGAACTCCAAGCCCAATTCCTATTTGAGGAACAGGCCGATATTGTATCACTAATGGCAGATCCATGTAGCTTAATTTCCTGTTCGATTTTGAACCATTCCAGATGCTATCAGGCAAAGTTTGGAAAAACTCCTCGGGTCCAAAATTCCGGATTCCTTTGGGTGAACTAAACAATAATGAGGTTGCAAGGGCAAAATGATCTGCAAATTTATAGTCTATATATAAACCAATGGCCAAACCATTGTTAAACTTATCACCATCAATATGACTCATGGTAGTCATGTTAGCGCTTACATTGAGCCCAAATTCCATTTTATTGCTATTCAATCTATCTCCGAATATCAAACCTATCAATATCTGTGCATGAAGCACGGAAAATTGAAAAAACAATAAAATAACCAGAATGCTAATTATTTTTTTCATAATTATCTATATAAACAAATTCTTGTTTTATACTCATCTCAAAATCTTCCTCACAAATGCCACAGTAAAATAAGACATCATAAACAAACCCATAAAACCTTCAAGTCCGGAGAGTACCCTGATAAACCCTGAAGGATAATAGTCTCCATAACCGATGGTCAAAAAGGTTATTGCACTGTGATAAAACGAAACCGCTAATGGCCCCAATTTATCAGGATCTCCAATGGAAGAATAGATGCTGGAATCTGAAAATAGCATCAGAACATAATAGAGCAGTGAAAACATGGTATATGCCACAAGCATACTTAAAAGAACACGTAATGGTGCAGTGGCATATTTCCCCATCTTTTCAAAAACAAGCCACTGTATAGCAAACCTGGGCCAAACCCAAATCCGACTCATAGGATTTTCTGTTACAGCTTCCTGAAGATCAGCCAATGCTTCACTTCTTTTGAATTCGACATATGCTTTATCCTCATCCTCATATTTACCGGTAAGTTGGTAATTCTCTTTAAGCAGGCGAAATTGTTCAGATTTCTGCCTCAAACTGGTATGTTCCTGATCCCTGATTAATTTTTCAACCTCATTTTTGTTCCAGTCAATAAATATCCTACCCAATAATCGCATACCATTAAGATTCAGCACCTTAAGATTTACCTCGAAATCATAAGGTTGTAGATCAATTATATCACGGGCTATAGTGTCAGACAGATCTATATATTCACATTTCGAAACCCGCAGATCCAGGTAATGATTCAGGTGACATGATTTCAAATATAATTTCCCAATCCTCGAATTGTAAAAACTCAGGTTTCCCTTTCCGAGATCAGAATTATCAAAAATCAATTCTGAATGGTCAAATTCTACAAGCTCAAAATTCTTTTCGCCCTCACCAAAATTCACCCTTTTCATACTAAACCTTCCGGAACCCATCTGGCTGGCTTCAAAGCTCACATCCCCTTTACCAAATATGGCACGATTAAAATTGATCCTTCCATCTCCAAATTCAACTGTTCTGAAATCAACTTTACAATCGCCAAATTCAGTCCGTTCGAAAGATATATTACCACTCCTGAATCTGGCAAAATGGAAATCCACTTTGCCACATATAAAACGGGCAACCTTAAAACTTACCTGGCCATCTCCAAACTGGGCATTAATAAATGAAACTTCCCCCGAATTAAACTCTGTATTTGCAAAAGAAGTAAGCCCTTCACCAAAATCTGCATATTGAAAATCTTTTTTCCCATCAAAAAAAACAGAATTCTTGAATAGTACATCACCATTTCCAAAATGTACATTTGAAAAATCAATATCACCCTCCCTGAACAAGGCATTTGAGAAATTGACTTTTCCATTTTTAAAAATTGCTGAATTAAAGTTTACAATGCCATTTGCAAAATGACTGAATTCAAAGTTTACATCCCCTTCACTGAATTCAGCAAATGAAAAATCAAGTCCAAATTTCGTGTCAAAAAAAGCATGATGAGCCGAAAACTCCGGAAGCAAAACTCTGGACTTCTCATCCAGCTTGTGTTTTTTACGATATATGCTTAAAGAAAAATTTGTTATATAGCAATGGTCCAGAACAATGGGCCTATCCTCTTCAATTTTCCTGTAAATCTCTTCTGCATCCATGTGACCAAACAACTCCACGGAACTTTGTCCACCAAACTCATCCAGAAAAGTAATAATAGCCGTTTTCGGATAAACCTGACCTTCATCAGAGGTGAATTTCAGATTCTTAATCTCGACCTTAAACTTTCGATAGTTAAAATTCATAATACTTAATGCATTATCGTATCCTACACAAATGTAAATCTAATTAATAATAAATTCAATTTCCGAATCATAGCTACTCAATCAAAGTTGCTTTCAATCTCAACAATACTCTATCTGGAGATGTCTTCCCTTGCACATATTTTATTATAGGAACAATTCTTGCAAATTTCCAGGTTTTCAACCTGCTGAAATGATAATTCCGGGTTGAATATATCTTCAACAAGTTTTATGAGTTCCTGCTCAAATTCTTCCTTTACAGTTGAAAAATTATCAAGGACAACTTTATCCATTTTTATTCCTGATGCAAATTTTTCTGAATGCATATTGCGAATATCATAAACACCCGGGACCAGTGTTGCAGAACTCTCCTTCCTTTCATATAACCAGCAATACATAAAGGTTTGAAATATTTCTTTTCTCCTGTTTTGATTACCCTGGTCAAAAAGATCAGATACAAGCTTAAAATCCTTCTTTGAAACACCTGTCTTGTAATCAATTACCCTGGTTCTCCCCCCTACTCTATCAAGTCTGTCAATAATACCCTTCATACGAACCTTAAGATGCGGGTTGGCTGCAGAAAAATCCAGGAATCGCTCTACCGGAGTTTCCAGTTCAAGTATATGAAATGGAGCAATTCCCGAATCATGTTTCAAAATATACTCCATGAAACTTACCATTATCTCCCTTACTATAAGATTGCGTCCCCTCAACATATTGCTGGATCTACGTTTGTTCCCGGTTTTCAGCCACAACTTATCGAAAGAGTCATTTAATAAATCCCTGAGGCCGGCTTTATCCTTACGTAGTTTATCTATCTCTTCCCGGCTTAAGGCTTTCCCTGATCCAACATAGGGTTTGTAAAGAATATTTAAAGCATCATGAATAATACTTCCAAACAGCAAGGGGTCGATCTCCTCAGATACTTCTTCGGCTTCACCAAGCCTGGCGATATAGCGAAAATAAAACTTCAGGGAACAATCCATAAAAGTATTCAAGCCTGAAGGTGACAAGTAGCCTTTGCCCTCCTGCAGATAGCTTTTCAATATTTCCATTTCCTCCTCCCCTTTATCAATCTTTATAATCCTCACATCCCTTTGGTGAACAATTGAGCTTAGACTCTTTTCTGATACAGTGGCATCACTGAGGTATTTAAGCTGGTAGATAAAACGACTCATCTCTCCTTTCTTTACCCCTTCCTCCCTGGTAGTATAAATTAAAGTCAGGTTTTTAGTTCTTTGTATCAATCTGTAGAAATAATAAGCGTAAATGCGGTCCTGATGCTCAGATGTAGGAAGCCCAAAGCCCTTTCGCAAATTATAGGGGATCATGGAATGCCCTGCACTTTTACCGGGAAAAACTCCTTCATTCATGGATAGAATTATAAGATTCTCAAAATCCAGGGCCCTGGCCTCCAAAACACCCATCAACTGCAGACCTTTGAGCGGCTCACCTGAAAATGGGATAGTCATGTTTCGTATAACCTTTCTTAACAGTTTCCTGTATGTGTCTGGCTGAATTGCAATATTTTCCTCGGAAATAAGATCCAGAAGCCGACTTACAGCCAGATAAACATGATAGATATATTCCTTTTGTAGAGAGAGTCCTGTATCGGACTCATTTTCACTTTCAGGGAGAATCAGAATTAGTTTATGCAAAATTTCCAGCAGGTAAGCTGATAAATCAATAGCACTGTTGGCTTTACGAAAAATTAAGCCCGTAAGCTCATCCATCTTCAAAATTTTTCCTGAAGGAAAGATTCGGTTCTGAGCAATCAATTCCTTTCGCAACTTCCTTATTTCACCTCCCCCGGAGACAAGGATATACTGGTGTCTTAAAACCCTCAAAACATCCTTATGATAGAATAATACTTCCTTGTCAGTACCCTGATCCTTCACACCATGTTGCAAATCAATAAGACTCTCCACCAGGCTAAAAACAGGTGTATCTCTCACGGGAAAACCCATGGTAATATTGATATCTGCAAAGCTCTCAGGAATAGAGTGTATTGCAGCAGAAAGAAGAAATTCATCAGGCAATACAACTGCGGTATTATTTTCCTTACATACTCCCTCGCTTTCCCATTCTTCCAATTTAATGCCCATTATTTTTGCCTGGGCGCTATCACTGGAAGTAGAAATCACTTCAATTTCATTTGCCTGGTTTTTGAGATTATGTGAAGTATTTCTTCGCAGGTCAGGAAACAATTTTAAATTCTTACGGAGAAAAAAACCGGCTTCCTGTGCTTCATCATTAACATATGAATCGTCATAGTCCCAGTAAAATCCGGCTTTACCAGAGCTATATAAATAAGAAAATAACTTTTCCTCACTTTTGGTAAGAGCATTGAAACCTACAAAATAAATTTTACGAAACTCAAAATTTGATATACTTTCATTCGAAATACGCTCGTAGGCTTTTCTATACGCCATTCCCTCATATACAGCTCCTGATTGTTCCAAAGTGGCACGAAACTGCTCATATATTGGAGAAAGAACCTGCCAGACTTTTGTGAATTCATCCTTCTGGTCAGATTCTTTTGAGATTAAAAAACCAGACCAGAAAGACCGGATCAGAGCAATCTGCTCAGGATCCATGTATTCATAATCATCCTCTATGGATTTTAATGATTCCAGGTTTCTAAAAAGATCCTTCGCATTGACCATGTTTTTATCAATATCACCAAAATCATTCAAAAGAATTTCACCGAAAAGAAAAAAATCATCAAAGTTTTCTGCCTCCTTTACCAAACTCCTGTAAACTTCATAAAGTCTGAATATCAATTGGAGAGGATCTGCTGACAGGAAGCCGGAAAGCTTCATCATAAGCTCTGTTATGGTCATAAATACTGGCGACCAAACTGGCTTTGACAAGTGGATTGAAAGGTATTTTGAAAAAAATAACTGGGCTCGCCTCCCCGGGAAAACCAGGTAACATTCAGAGAGATCTTCCTTCTCCCTGCTGTAAATATCTGCCGCTACTTCTTCAAGAAATGTTTTCATTTTATAATTAAACTCATGTTATAAATCGACTCAGTAATGAAATGTTCAGCAAATGAATTTTATAAATTTATATATCGTCCCTATGAGACTCAAAAGATAGTGTTAAAATTCTTGGTGTTTTCTTAGTGTCCTTGTGCCTTAGTGGCTATCTTATTTTTGACACCAAGGCTCCCCAGTACAGTCATTCTGAACTCGTTTCAGAATCTTAAGCTTTTGATTATCAATAGATCCTGAAGCACCCGCCTGCCGGCAGGCAGGAGTTCAGGATGACAATAATCTTACTCAAATCTCTTTCCCTGCCATGTATCCCTTTCTTCCAATCTTTTTTCAAACAAATCCAAAATTTGATCAGTACGTTTCAATCCCCACCGCGGACCGGCAATATATCTTGGTGGCGCTTCACCACTTATCCTTTCAACCACAAAATCCGGGTTTAACAATTCCAGAAAATCCACCATAAATTCTCTGTATTCCTCCCATGTAAAAAGCTTAAAACTATCAGTATTCTCAGCATAATCCTTTGCCATTTGTGTTTCCTTAATAATCTGCAATTGATGAAATTTAACATTGTTCAAAGGCAATTTTGACAATATCTTTGCTTCTCCAAGCATTTCACTCCTTGATTCGCCCGGAAGGCCAAAGATAAGGTGTCCTCCGGTTCTTATCCCACGACTTGTAGTAGCTTCAATGGCCCAAACACTTTGCTCAAAACTGTGTTTCCTGTTAATGCGCTCCAGGGTTTTATTATAACAAGACTCTATTCCATATTCAATGATCAGGTAATTTTTTTTTGCCAGCTTCCCGAAATAATCCAGTTTCTCTTCATCCACACAATCAGGTCTTGTTCCAATAACCAGTCCCACAACTCCGGGAACAGCCAGAGCCTCCTTATAAATCTTCTTCAAATGCTCCAGGGGAGCATAGGTATTTGAATAAGCCTGGAAATATGCAAGGTATTTATTTGCTCTCCGGTACCTGACCTTATGAAACACTATTCCTTCCATTATTTGCTGTGAAACTGATTTTGCGGGAATACAATATGATGGACTGAAAGCATCATTATTACAATAAGTACATCCACCCCTGGCAAGAGATCCATCCCGGTTGGGACAGGTAAAACCTGCATCCACCGAGACCTTTTGTACCCTTTCCCCAAACATCTCTTTGAAATAATTGGAATAAGTATTAAACCTGCGCACATGTCCCCAGGGGAAATTATGATTATTCTTATCTGTCAACTTACTCATGAATAGTTCTTATACATAATTCCGTGTTCCGTATTTCCATTCCATTTATTCTATTAGTGTATTCGCTTTTTATAAGTGAATTAGTGGCTTTCTTACATTATTTCACTATTCCATTATATCATTATATCATTTCTAAACACATCTAAACCCCCTAAACCTCCTAAACTCTTTGCTATTCTTCCAATATTCCAACATTCCATTCGTGTATTCGTCTTCCATCTGTGCATTAGTGGCTTCTTTTCTCCCTGCGTGGAATAAATTTCGCATTTTACATTTTACATTTTGCATTTTGCATTTTACATTTTGCATTTTGCATTCTTTATACCTTTTCCACCTCCCCCAGGCCGGCGTACCACAGGTATCCTTCCACCTCTTTGTAGCCCATTTCTTTAAGGCACTTCTTATAATACATTACTTGTTTTCTGTAACTTTCATTTTTTATCATTCCAAACTTATAGTCCACAACTACAGCCCTGCTCTCTTCAATCATCACCCTGTCAGGCCGGCGCAATTCCCCTGAACTTAAAAGTATCTCTGCTTCAGCTTTCACCTCCCGGCTTCCATCAAACCAATCTCTAACACCGGGATGAGTAATCATTTTCCCAATCAGGGATTTATATTCTTCCATATCTGAAGCATTAATCTTCCCCGTTCTACGGACTGTTTCAAGGGCCGAATCTATATCTTTATTGGTTTCTATATATTCAAATATCTGATGTAGTACCTTTCCCCGGTTCACTTTTTCACGGTAGTCAACACTAAAAAAATCCTCTCCCTCGTATTTTAAACGTAAGCTTGGTACTCCTGGCCAGCTACGATAAGCTTTTAATGATATATAATTTTCGTGCTGTTTGTCTGCTTCTTCAAATACCTCTACAGCACCAATGGTCCATTGCGTCATTTCTTCATTCCAATAATTTTCATATTGAACTACGGGCCCATCCTCCGCTGAGGATTTTTCCCTGCCCCTAAGCATACTATTTTTAATTAATCCGGCAACCGTTTTCACATCTGGATCTTCAGGTCCATAAAGCCACAATCCATCTTCAGCCCTGGTAAGAGCAACATATAGAAGATTTATATTATCAATAAAGGCATCCAGCTTTTCACGGTAATAATCTGCTGCAAAAATTGATTCCTTCAGGGAAGCTGAGTATTTTATTGGAAGAAGCGGTATTTTTTGAAAAGGATCAATTGCAGGTTTGCACCATAAAACCGGATATACTCTTGAATGATCAATTGACCAACCTGCATAGGGTATAAATAAATAACTAAACTGTAAACCTTTTGATTTGTGAATGGTCAATATACGAATGGCATTAGTATCATCACCCAGTTTTAAAGACTTGTTATACCCTTCTTCTGTCCACCAATTCAAAAATGAGCTAATATCTCCGGGTGTTTCCCTGGAATAATCCAGAATGATGTCCATAAAAGCATGAATATAAGGTAAATCTTTCCCGGATTTTCCAATTTCAAAGAGCCTTACAATCCCCTCTGCCATTTCGGATAGTGAAAGCTTTGTTAATTTTTCAACTTCTTCCTCAATGACACTGTTGGTCAACAAACAGGAAATACCTTCTGCTAAATCTTTAGTAAGCTCAGACTGGTTTTCCTCTCCGGGATTTAAACTCTGAAACTCGAAATATAATTCTGCCAGATTGATCTTATCCTCCGGATCAACCAGGTATTTAAAAAAACTGAGTAAAAACCTGACCGCTGGTGAACTTTGCAGAAAAAGGGTGTCATTCGAAATTATTGAAAAGTTTGTAAAACCAGAATCCCTATTCTCCTCCTGGAAACTCATCAGGGCTTCTACTGCCCTCCTGCTATCTTTCTTATCACGAACCAATATTGCAATACTACCTGGTTCCACACCACTTTTCAGTAATTTACCCACTTCTTCAGGAAATTCTTCACCCGACTTAGCCTTCCAATCCTTTTCCTTATAAAAACTTAACTGCACAAATCCTCCGCCGGAATTTTTTACTCTGGATGTTTTTTGTGCTGGCTTCCTGTAAATTCCGAGGATCTTACTTTTCATCTCTGCAGACTCCTCATTTTCCAGCACACTGTCATCCAGATCATCATTGAAAATGTCCTGCAGGACTTCCGGAGCATTAAGAAAAAGAGCATTATTATAAGCAACAATATTTTCACGACTTCTGAAATTAGAACTTAAAGGCTCTTCCCTGATTTCATATTCGGAAAAATCAGAATCCAATCTCTCTGCCATGATTTTCCAGTCGCTGTTTCTCCATCTGTAAATAGACTGTTTTACATCCCCAACAACAAGGTTCTCATATCCCTGTGAAAGGCTATTCGAAATAAGTGGTCTGAAGTTATCCCATTGGATCACAGAAGTATCCTGGAACTCATCCAGCAAAAAATGTTTGTAAAAAGATCCTGTTTTTTCATATATAAAAGGGGCATCATTTGAAGCTATTATCTTCCACAGGAAGATAGATGCCTCCGAAATTAAGAAACTGTTTTTCTCTTTTGAATAATCCCTGATTCTTTCAATAAGATCATAAAAAACTCCCAGTGAATAAAACTGGCTTAATATCAATTTGGCACTTGTATAAGAAGGATAAGCCCGATGAAAAAAATCAAGAACCTCTAACAATAGAGGTTGAAGAACATCCTGGATCAGAGCTTGATGATCAAAACCTGATTTGTAATTTTGTGGAAACCATTTTTCTTTATCTCCCGCTGCAGCATCAACATAGGAATTATATGTAAATTTTTGCTTTTCTGCAATTTTGGTAAAATAAGCACCTACCCCATTTCGTTTTTGAATAAAATCATTCACCTCCAGGGAATTCTCAGCCAAAATACCAAGAGCCCTTTTTCCAAACTCCTGCATTTGATCCTCAAAATCCTGAATCAGGATTCGCATATCATCCCTATAGCTCTTGATAAAATCCCTGCGTTGAATAGACAACATCATTTCATCACCCAGTGTCTTTACTTTTTCGGTGAAATATTCCTTTCCCATATAGACCAGATTCTTCCGGAAGTTCCATGAATTCCCATCAAGGATTTTCATGTTGGCAAACTGAACCAGCCAGTTTCGCAATTCAGAGTTATCATCTGCATCACGT
>DAOWNN010000025.1 GCA_030642585.1 Bacteroidota bacterium
ATCTTCTATCAAACACGTAATTATGAATTCATCTCTTCATAGAATACTTGAGGAAACATGGTTTTACCGTTACCTTACAGACCAACAGAAGGAATTATTGACAGCAAACTGCAATCTTGTAAAATTTCATAAAAAAGATGTATTGTTTAAACAGCATACACGTACTTCTCATCTTATGTTTGTTGTCTCAGGTCTGATAAGGATTATTAAAGAGGGGAGAAATAACAAAATTCTTAGTCTGAAGACTATTACAAAAGGTGAATTTGTTAGTCACTTTTCAATTTTTGGAGACAATATCTTTCAATATTCAGCATCCTCAGTTGGGGAATCTGACATATTGATAATTGATTATGCAAGTTTTGTTTCCGTCCTTCAGGAAAATGGTAATCTGGGGATGGCTATGATCAGGAGGATGAGTAAAGACGGCATTTATCTTATTAACAGGATGATGAGCCTGTCGCATAAACAGTTGCCAGGAAGGATTGCTGAAGTAATATTATATTTCTCTGAAGAGATTTATAATGATATTGAATTTGATTTTCCTTTAACCAGGCTTGAGCTGGCTGAACTGGCAGGCACAACCAAGGAGAGTTTTATTCGGACCATCAATGAATTCAAACATGATAAAATTATTGATCTTGATGGCAGACATGTTCGCATTATCAGTATGGATATTGTAAAAGTTCTTAGTGAGTTGGGATAAGATAATCAGAAAATAAACTTAATAAATATGGCGAATTTACAAACATTCTTTATTGGATTAAAACTTCGAAATCCATTAATTGCAGCCAGTTCCGGCCTTACAAATTCAATCGAAGATATTGTTGAATTTGATAAATACGGTGTGGGTGCTATAGTATTAAAATCCTTATTTGAGGAGGAGATACGCATTGAAATGGAAAAAGACCTGGCGAAAATGAATAAGGAAAGTTTTATTTACCCTGAGACCATGGATTTTTATGATGGTTATGATGAGGTAGATGATCTTCTAAGTAGCTATTTAAAATTAATAGCTGATGCAAAGAAATCGGTTTCTGTACCTATTATTGCCAGCATCAATTGTGTTACTGCCGAAAAATGGCCTTATTATGCAAGCAATCTCCAGGATGCCGGGGCAGATGCCCTGGAGTTGAATATATTCTCTCTTCCTTCAGATTTTTCTCATACTCCAGAGAAAGATGAAAAACTATATTTTGATATAGTAGAGGCTATTATGAAACAGGTAAACATCCCTGTTGTGCTAAAGATCAGTTACTATTCTTCTAACCTGGCATCTTTAGTTTATCGCCTTTCAAAAACAGGAATATCCGGAATGACTTTGTTTAACAGGTTTTACAGTCCGGATATTGATATACATAGCTTTGAAGTACAGCCATCCTATGTGTATAGTTCTCCCAAAGACTTGCCCATCTCATTACGGTGGATTGCCTTAATGGCCGGACGCGTGGAATGCGATCTTGCTGCATCTACCGGAGTTCATGATGGAGAAGCTTTCATAAAACAGATCCTGGCCGGTGCAGATGCAGTACAGGTGGCTTCAGCCTTTTATAAATATGGTAAGGAGCATGCCTTAAAAATGCTAACTGATTTAGAAGCCTATATGGATGAGCATAATTTTAAAACCATTTCAGATTTTAAGGCAAAGATGAGCTATGCAAGAGCAGACAATCCTGCCGCTTTTGAAAGAGCGCAGTTCATGAAACACTTTGCAGGGAAGTGAAAATAAGGCTAAGGCTAAGGCTGAGGAGGATGAGGGAAGACTGAAGTTACTATAGTTTTTCCCATAGATACCAGCCCTGCTACAGCGGCCAGTTTATTATTCAGAAGAATGGGTAAGTTTTCTTTACAAAAGAAGTTATGATCTATTTTCAGTCTAGAATAACTTTTCTTCTGGTTTTACGTTCCTATTGTCAAGGATATGAATTACAAAAAATTGTTTTTTGCATAAATGTTTTAAATTTGTCAGGAAAATGATGGTTTCTGGAAAATGGTCGATTTTACAGCAATTTTAAGATTGTTTTTTTTCCTAAAATTATTTTAATACATTTATGCTTGTAAAGATATTGTGTGCATTAAGAAATAATAAGATTAATTGATTGAATCCTAACTCGTTCATCCAAACAACTTAAGAAAATGAATAGATCATTCAAAGTATTTTTGTTCTTTGTTTTTCTTGTTTTGATATTTCCTATTATTGGTTTAGTTAAGTGGACTTTCCATGGAAAGAAGTCTGTTCAATTGCTGATCCTTGATAAAACTGTACCGACACTGGAACGCCAAAAGCATCGGTCGTTTAATTGGATACTTAATCACGACAAATATGTGAAAGCAAATAACCGGCATTATTCATATAAAAAGGACTATTATGGTTTTTTCCCATTAAAGCCTCTCAGAAACAAGCAGTATGATCTCAAGAGAATCAGATTGGGGGAAATCATTGTGATGGCAGAGGAGTATGATGGAGCATACTATACAGATACTTATGGTGTATATTTTAATGACTGGTACCAGGGGATTAATAAAAACAGGCGATCGAGAAAAATATATGGTGGTCTTTTGAATAACGATTATTTGCTCTTAAAAGAACTAAAGGATAGAAAGAAACTGATAATTGCAGAATCTAATACTCTGACGTATCCAACTCCAGATCTGGAAAGAAACAAGTTGGAAGCATTATTGGATGTACACTGGACAGGGTGGATTGGTAAATATTATGAAACACTTGATTCCATTGCAAACCCTGATATTCCGGATTGGATTTTAAGTCTTTACAATAAGCAGTACAATAAAACATGGGACTTTCATAAATCAGGAATTGTATTGGTACAGTATAATGACAGGGTAGTAGTTTTGGAAAATGAGGAACACCTTGATCATGAAGTGCCATTTATTTATTCATCAAAATTCGCAATGGAGAATTATGGATTGCCCTATAAAATGAATTACCCTTACTGGTTTGAAATCATGGAGCCAGGTGACAATATTGAACTTGCTAAGTTTAAATTACATACAAATGCAGTAGGAGATTCAATATTGCTTAATAATTTTATTCCCATGGAATTCCCCGCCGTTATTACAGGACCGGGAGATGCTCCTTATTACTATTTTGCGGGTGATTTCGCCGATAATGAAGTAAAACCAATACTGGCGTATTTCCAGGGTATAGAAAGAGTCGCTCCTTACTTATTTTATTCTGATAAACTGAATGATAGAAGGAAGTTTTTTTGGGAATTTTATAAGCCACTAATGAGCAGCATACTTGAAAAACATGCCAATAAAACAAAATAGTTTATAAAAGAATTACGGTATGAAAAAGATCCAGATTGGATCTTTTTTTTTCTGCAAATTAAACTTGCGATGAAGCAAATTGCAAAATTTCTTTTGTTTCTTTTGGGCTGGAAAGGAGAGGGAAAGCTTCCTGAAAGCAGAAAATATGTTTTAGTGGTAGCTCCTCACACAAGTAATTGGGATTATGTGATTGGAAAACTGTTCTTTTATGCATATGGCATTTCCTCTCATGTTTTGATGAAAAAAGAACTTTTTTTCTTTCCGCTTGGATTATTCCTGAAGGCTCTTGGCGGAATTCCTTTGGATAGATCTAGAAATGAAAATATGGTTAAGAAAATGGTTAAAATCTTTAAGGCACAGGATGAATTTATCCTGACCATAACGCCCGAAGGATCACGAAAAAAATCTAATAATTGGAAAACCGGCTTTTATTATATTGCAAAATATGCAAAGGTGCCCCTATATCTTGGCTATTGTAATTATGAGAAGAAAGTAGTAGGAATTAATGGCCCACATTTTTACGATCAGAAACCTGAAGATTGCTTAAATATACTGAATGAATTCTATAAGGATAAGGTTCCAAAGTTTCCCGGAAATTTTTCTTTACATGAAATGCAATTATGAAAGACTATCTTAATCTCAGTATACTTCAGCTCGATCTCATATGGGAAGACGTTTCATTAAATCTCAAGAAAATTGATTCGCTTGTAGCAGGAAAACTGCATAATACTGATATTCTCATTTTGCCTGAAATGTTTACAACAGGTTTTACAATGACTCCCTCTGCAGTTGGTGAAAGTATGAACGGAGAGTCTGTAAAGTGGATGAAACAGAGGGCCAGGGAATGGAATATTGTACTGGCAGGAAGCCTGGTTATTACAGAAAAGAAGCAGAATTTCAATCGCTTTTTATGGCTTACCCCAAATGGGGAGATTCAATATTATGATAAGCGACACCTGTTCAGAATGGGTGAGGAAAATGAACACTATAGTGCTGGCAAACAAAAGCTCATTACAAAGCTGGACGAATGGCGCTTCAGGCCTCTTATTTGTTATGATCTTAGATTCCCTGTATGGTCAAGAAACAGGTCTGATTACGATATCTTGATTTATGTTGCAAACTGGCCTGCGAGCAGAAGGCATGTTTGGAAAAGTTTGTTGCTTGCCAGGGCACTGGAAAATCAGTCTTATGTTATAGGTGTAAACCGGATAGGCAAAGACGGTAATGGGGTTTTATATTATGGTGACAGCATGATCATTGATCCACGTGGAAATGTTCTTAGCAAAACTCAGCCAAATACCGAATCATTTGAAACTGTTTCTCTTTCACTGAACGAACTCATAGATTTTCGCAAGAAATTTCCTGTCTCTATGGACGCTGATGAATTCAGGTTAACTGATATTTAAAGTTCTGAATTGAAATATAGTTCTTTGTTAGAACGAATAGTAATTTGACTTTTAGACTCTTCGACTATTTTAAAGCTTCATATAGGATTTGAACCGGATGCTTAGCCTCTCGCTTTGTTCCGTCTTTAATTTGATGCCTGCAACTAGTGCCTGGTGCTGCAATCTCAATTTCCATATCTGTTTTCCTCAATTCGGGGAACAATACCAATTCTCCAACCTGCATCGATAATTCATAATGCTCTTTTTCATAACCAAACGAACCTGCCATTCCGCAACATCCTGAAGGGATTTCTTCAACATAATAATTCTTTGGAAAAGATAGAATAGCTTTTGTTGGGCCAGTGGATGCTATGGATTTTTGCTGACAATGGCCGTGAAGTTTTATATTGAGCGATTCATCTGTAAACAGCTCTTCAGCTATTCTTCCTTCGTCCATTTCATTGGCGAGGAACTCATCAATCATGAATGTATTTGTAGCGAGCTTCCTTGATTTCTCCTTTAATATCTCACCTACAAGTTCAGGATACTCGTCACGAAAACTAAGTATTGCCGATGGCTCAATCCCAATAAGAGGAGTATTATTGTCAATCAAAGTATGTAAAGACTCAACATTTTTGATTGCAATTTTTCTCGCCGTTCGTAATAAACCTTTAGATAAAAATGTTCTTCCGCTTAAATGTTCACTGGCGATTGTTACGCGATATCCCAGGGAAGTAAGCAGACGTATAGAGAGTTCACCAAGATAGGTGTCATTATAATTGGTGAATTCATCTATAAAAAGATATATACTATGGTCTGTCTTAACTGTTGAATTGAGCTTTTTAAGATTTCTCCGGGCCCAATTGGTTGTGGTGTGGGGCCCAAGCAGGGGAATAGACCGCTCTTTTGCAAACCCAATAAATCTTTTAAATAGTCCTGATAAGAATGTGTTGGAGATAACAAAATTAAAAATCCCGGGTAGCAAACTCCCCAATTTATTTACAGATGTAATATAAGCTATTAGCCTTGTTCTTAACGGAATCCCATTTGTATCGTAATAGTGCTGCATGAATTCAGCTTTTAACTTTGTCATATCCACGTTGGATGGGCATTCCGATTTACAAGCTTTACAAGAGAGGCAAAGATCAAGAATGTCATATAATTCTGGCTGGTTAAATGGGTTTTTAAGGATTGAGTTAGAAAGTAATTCCCTGAGCATATTCGCCCTGGCACGTGTACTGTTTTTTTCATCTCTGGTAGCCATAAAGCTGGGGCACATTGTACCGCCAATTAGTTCGCTTTTTCTGCAATCTCCTGAGCCTGTGCACATTTCAGTAGCTCTTATATAGCCATCTGTGGTGGAGAAGTCAAAAATTGTTTCAATATCCAGAGTCTTCATGCCGGGCTCATATCGCAGAAAGGTGTTCATTCGTGGTGAATCCACAATTTTCCCGGGGTTGAATAAATGATTAGGATCCCATGCATCCTTCATCCTTTTTAACAAATGATAGTTTTTCTCCCCTATCATAATAGGTATAAATTCGCTCCTTAGTCTTCCATCTCCATGCTCCCCACTTAATGAACCATTATATTTCTTTACCAGTTGTGCCGTTTCCATGGCAATGGTATGAAACAATTCAACATCTTTCTTGTCTTTTAAGTTCAATACAGGTCTTAAATGTATTTCTCCGCTTCCTATGTGAGCATAATAAACACAGTCTTTATCATACTTATCCAGTATATCTCTGAATTCTCTCATATAAACCGGGAGATCCTTAACTTTTACTGCAGTATCTTCTATAACGGGAACAGGTTTTGCATCTCCCTTCATGTTGGATAAGATTCCCAGGCCAGCCTTTCTCAGATCCCATACTTTTTGAATGTCGTTTCCTTCTACCAGTGGAAAGTGATAACCCAATCCTTTTGACCTCATATCCTTTTCCATTGCTTCTGCAATTTCCTGAATTTCTTCCATGGAATCCCTTGCAAATTCTGCAATGAGAATAACTGCGGGTGAGCCCTCAACAAAGAACCTGTTTCTCTTTTGCGTAATATTATCTCTTGTGAGTTCCAGGATCGTTCGATCCATCATTTCAACCGCTCCAGGCTTATATTTTAAGATTGCCAGGTTCCCAAGGAATGAAGATTCCAGACTGTCGAAATGCACACATATTAAAACTTTATTTTTGGGAGGGAGAGGAATCAGGTTTAGTTTAATTTCTGTAGTAAATGCGAGGGTTCCTTCTGAACCGGCCAGCAGTTTACACATGTTGAAGTTCTCACCACCATCATTAAAGGGTTTGGATTGTGCAAGAAGATCCAGGACATAACCGGTGTTTCTTCTATTTAAAGAAGGATCTGGAAATTCCTTTTTTATTTCATTTGTATTTTTTTCATTCGATAACATGGAATGAATCTCTTTGTATATTTTGTTTTCCAGTTTATCACCTTTACATTTTTCGTAAAACTCTTCCGGTTTAAGAGTTCCAAAAACTGCTTCTGATCCATCACTCAGGAATGCTGTAACCTCAAGGGTATGATCCCGGGTACTTCCATATAGAATTGAATGTGCTCCACATGAATTATTCCCGAGCATACCTGCCATCATGCACCTGTTTGAAGTTGAGGTTTCAGGAGCAAAAAATAAACCATCACTTTCAAGTATTTGATTGAGTTCATCGAGCACAACTCCGGGTTCAACCCGTACCCATCGTTCTGAAATGTTCACTTCAAGTATACGGGTCATATATTTTGAAACATCTGCAACAATGCCGCTTCCAACAACCTGACCAGCAAGCGAGGTTCCTGCAGTCCTGGGAATCAATGGTACCTTATTCTTATTGCAAAATATGATAAGACTCTTTATATCCTTCTTGTTTTTGGGACGAACAACAGCAAGAGGAGTTTCCTTATATGCAGAGGCATCAGTTGCGTAGAGTAGCAACATTCCAGGATCCAGAAAAACATCTCCGTCGAGAATATCCTTCAGACCTTCAATTTTCTTTTTTATTTCGGTGGCAGGTAAAGTATCCATTATTTATGTATGCAATTCTTAAATTAGGAGGAACGGAAATTAGTGCTTTCAATATTTCCTCCATTTCATAAACAATTAAAATTTATGAGGTTGAAGTTAATTCATTTTCATTTAACGCCAAAGCTCAGAATCAGGTGATTAATAACCAAAAAATATCAATTTATTTGACTGACTATTTATGATAATAATCATTTATAAAATTGCAACTTTGTCAGACCTTTAGATTGCCCTATTGAAAAAATTAAACACTTGATTTATAATGGATTTAGTTGAAAAAATAAAGGATAAAGCCAGGCAGGAATTTAAAAAAATTGTTTTGCCTGAAAGTTATGAGGAGAGAACTTTAAGGGCAGCTGATATTATCATTAGCGAAAAAATAGCTCAAATTGTTCTGATTGGAGAAAAGGAGAAGATTTATACTGATGCATCACGACTGGGATTGAATAATATTTCAAAGGCTACTATTATAAATCCTTATGATCATGAAAAGAAGGATAAGTATGTTGATTTAATGGTGAAACTAAGGGCACATAAGGGTTTAACCAGGGAAGAAGCATCTAAGTTAGTGGAGGATCCATTGGTACTTGCTACTGTAATGATCAAGAATGGGGATGTTGACGGGGAACTGGCAGGAGCTGATAATTCAACCGGAGATGTTTTGAGACCGGCCTTTCAGTTTGTGGGAACTAAACCTGGAATCAGCGTAGTTTCGGGTGCATTTATTATGATTCTGAAAGATAAGGAATTTGGTGAGGATGGGATGTTGGTTTTTGCAGATTGTGCTGTGAATCCTGATCCTGATGAGCAGCAGCTGGCTGAAATTGCTATTTCCACTGCACATACTACAAAGGCTATAGCTGGCTTCGACCCAAAAATAGCCATGTTGAGTTTTTCAACAAAAGGAAGTGCTAAGCACGAACTTGTCGATAAAGTAGTTAATGCAACCCGTATTGCTCAAAAGGCAGATCCCTCTTTAGATATTGATGGAGAGCTTCAACTGGATGCTGCGCTGGTGGAATCTGTAGGACTTAAAAAGTGTCCGGAAAGTAAAATTGCAGGAAAGGCAAATGTGCTGATATTTCCCGACCTGCAAGCAGGAAATATTGCTTATAAAATGGCAGAACGCCTTGCCCATGCAACTGCTTTCGGACCTGTATTGTAGGGAATGGCTGCACCCATAAATGATTTATCAAGAGGTTGTACTGTGGATAATATTGTCAATATGGTTGCCGTTACAGCTCTTCAGGCTGCAGGACTCGATAAATAATGTGAATGCAAAATAATAAAAAAATGGCTGAAGTATTAGAAGAATATGCAATGAGTTCCAGACCCAGGAAGAAGGGCTCATTAAAAAAGGTGGGAATTATTGGCTGTGGTACAATGGGACAGGAAATTGCCCAATTGGTAAGCAGGCATGGTATAGACGTTGTATTTATAGATGTTTCTGAAGAAAGAATTCATGAGGTTTTTCTGGAGTTAAATCAGGAACTGGATAATGTTATTGATAAATGGGGACTTACTGTAAGTGAAAAAAGAGCAATCCTTACCAGGATTACAGGAACAACTGAGTATCATGACATTAGTGATTGCGACCTGGTTATTGAGTCTATAAATTCAAAAAAATCAGGTACAAGTCTTGAATTAAGAAAAGATATTTTCAAGAAAATTGAAGCTGTTGTTTCTGAAGATTGTGTGATTACTTCTAATACATCAACATTAATTATCTCTGATCTTGCTTCGGCACTTGATCATCCGGAACGTGCCGTTGGATTACATTTTTTATCACCTGCATCCACTGTGAAAATTGTTGAGGTGGTCAACGGATTGCATACTTCCGATTATTCAATGGAATATGTTGTTAAATTTGCCCGAATGCTTGATAAAAAGGTAATAAACCTTCTTGAAACTCCGGGAAATATCAGTACCCGCTTAATTGTTCCCCTTATCAATGAAGCCTGTGAGATACTCATGGAAGGAGTTGCTTCTGCCACCAATGTGGATGAAACTATGAGGCTTGGATTTGGTATGCAATTTGGACCTCTGCAACTGGCAGACAGGATAGGATTGGACAAGATAATCAGGTCTATGGAAAATCTTTACCAGGAATTCGGGGATCCCAAATTCAAACCCAATCCTATTATCAAACGACTGGCAAGAGGAGGTAAGATTGGGAAAAAATACGGACATGGCTTCTATAAATATAAGGATGGTTATATAATAGATGAGTCAATTCATTGTCCCGAATTTAAGTAATTGTTGTTATAAATTACTATCAGATAATTAAATGATAAATAGATGAATATATTGGTAATCAATAGTGGCAGTTCCTCCATTAAATATCAACTTCTGGATATGCCGGAAGGAAAAGTTTTTGCAAAAGGAATGGTTGATAAAATTGGACTTCATGGCTCATATATTATAAATGACAGAAATGACGGAGACCATGTGAGATTAGAGGGTAATATTATTGATCATCAAATGGGAATTGAATATATACTGGGTATTATATCCAGTAAAAAACATGGAAGCGTTAAGAGTTTTAGTGAAATTGATGCAGTAGGACACAGGGTGGTCCATGGTGGTGAGGCATTTCATGGCAGTGTTCTTATAAGCAAAACAGTAGTTGAAAAACTGGAAGAGTGTGTTGATCTGGCACCTCTACATAATCCTGCTAATCTTAAAGGAATATATGCAATGCAGGAGCTTTTGCCGGATGTGCTTCAGGTTGGCGCTTTTGATACTGCCTTTCATCAAACTATGCCAGCTCATTCCTTTATGTATGCTATTCCGTATTCACTGTACTCCAAGTATTCCATTCGACGTTATGGTTTCCATGGCACCAGCCACAGATATGTTTCTCAAAGAGCGTGTGAAATACTGGAAGTGGATTTCAAAAAACAAAAGATTGTTACATGCCACCTTGGAAACGGAGCATCTATGGCTGCTATTCAAAATGGCAAATCTGTAGATACTTCCATGGGACTAACCCCGGTTGAAGGCTTGATCATGGGAACAAGGTCGGGAGATCTGGATCTTGGAGTATTGACTTACATCATGAAAAAAGAGTCCATCGGAATTACAACGGCAAATACCCTGATTAATAAGTTCAGCGGAATGTTGGGGGTTTCAGGTGTTTCTTCTGATATGAGGGAAATTGAACAAGCTGCTGAAGAAGGAAATGAAAGGGCAAAGCTGGCCTTGGATATGTATACATACCGTATCAGGAAATATATTGGGGCCTATGCTACTGCGATGGGAGGTATCGATATTTTGGTTTTTACCGGAGGGGTTGGGGAAAACTCTAAAGTGGTAAGATTGAATGTTTGTACAGATCTTGATTTTATTGGAATTCAGATGGATATTGAAAAAAATGATACCCGTGGTAAGGAAGCAAAAATTTGTTCGAATAAATCCAGGGTTAAAGTGCTGGTTGTTCCTACCAACGAGGAATTTGTGATTGCTCAGGATACTATGAAATTTGTTAAGAAGAAAAAGAAATAATACTATTACCTTACAATTGTTCCTGGTATATGAAGATTCAAAAACTTGATCAAATGTTTACTGCCCTGAAAGACAGGGCAAAAAAAAGATTGGTAGCCGTGTATGCAAATGATGCACATACCATATCTGCAGTAGCACAGGCTGTGGAAATGGAACTTGTGGATGGAATACTTGTTGGTGACAGTGAAACCATACATCAGTTGTGTAAGCAGGAACAGATAGATCCATCGATCTTTGAAATTGTGCATGAACCGGAGGAAGTTAAGGCTGCAAGCAGGTCTGTAAAAATGATAAATGAAGGGAAGGGCGACCTGATAATGAAAGGACTTGTCAGTACAGATAAATATATGAGGGCTCTCTTAAATAAGGAGAACGGACTCCTTCCTGCCGGATCTATATTAAGTCATGTTTCTGTAATAGAACCTGCTAATTATGGAAAACTTTTGATTGTAGGAGATGTTGCCATAATTCCTTTACCGGAAATAAAGGAGAAAATTGCCATTGCAAATTATCTGATTCAGACAGCAAGAGCCCTTGGAATAGATAAACCTAAGCTCGCTGTTCTTGCGGCAACGGAGCAGGTTCTTCCCAAAATGCCTGCTTGTGTTGACGCATCTATACTTGCAAAGATGGGCGAGTGGGGACAGTTTAAAAATGCTTTTATTGATGGACCCATGGGACTGGATGTTGCAATTGACAGGGAGAGTGCAGAAATTAAAAAGATTGACTCTCCTGTAGCCGGAGATGCTGATTGTATCTTATTTCCAAATATTGAATCAGGGAATGCCTTTTATAAATATCATACTAAACTTGCCGGGGGAGAACTTGGAGCTGTGGTTGCAGGTGCTAAAGTTCCGGCAATTCTTTCATCCAGGGGCGACAGCACCCAAACAAAATTATATTCTATTGCCCTGGCTGCACTATTGGCCTGAGAATGCATAATAAATGACTGATAACTTTGATACCATAACACAT
The DNA here is from genome assembly GCA_030642585.1 of Bacteroidota bacterium. Taxonomy (GTDB): domain Bacteria; phylum Bacteroidota; class Bacteroidia; order Bacteroidales; family VadinHA17; genus JAYEGO01. The sequence goes on from DAOWNN010000025.1 coordinate 12,184, forward strand.
AGAATTCTGGCTATCAATCCGGGTTCTACATCTACCAAAATTGCGGTCTACAGAAATACAAAGATCCGGTTTCTAAAATCAATAAAGCATAGTTCAGCCGACCTTGAGAATTTTGATAAGGTAATAGATCAATTTGAATTTCGAAAGGCACTCATACTTAAAGCCCTGAAGAATGAAGATATAAACCTGGACGAGTTTACCGCAATTATAGGCAGGGGAGGAATTATGAAGCCCCTGGAGTCTGGAGTATATGAAGTAAACGCACCCATGCTTGAAGATCTTAGAAGCATGAAGTATGGAGAACATGCCAGTTGCCTTGGTGGATTGCTTGCCTACGATATTGCTTCACAAATATCAGGATCCAGGGCTTTTATAGCCGATCCCACTACAGTAGATGAGTTACAGGATGTTGCCCGCATATCCGGACACCCACTACTGGAAAGAGTATCTGTTTTTCATGCTCTGAATCATAAGATGATTGCCCGAAATCATGCCAGGCTTGTAGGAAAAACCTATGAGGAAATGAACCTTATTGTTGCACATCTTGGAGGAGGAATTACCGTTGGTGCTCACCTTAAAGGAAGAGTGGTGGATGTTAACCAGGGATTGGATGGAGATGGACCTTTTGGGCCTGAAAGAAGTGGAACCTTGCCTGTTGGAGCACTTGCAAAATTATGCTA
>DAOWNN010000244.1 GCA_030642585.1 Bacteroidota bacterium
GGGAAGCAAAGCGAGAACCGACCAACGGGAGCTCATGAAATAAATCCCGATTTAGACATACCCAAATTTGGGGTGATGAAATGATCCAAATTTGTTGGTATAGTCTTAATCGTAGAAAATGTATGCATTTTCCGGGTTAAGGATAAGGAATGCACAGATAGCAAACGAATGGAATAGTGGAAAGGTCGAAGGTCTAAAGTCGAAAAGTGGGGCTGTCTCAAAAGCTTCCATTCATCATTCCGGGCGCAGACCCGGGATCGGGTTATAAATATTTTACTTCTATTTACCGGCTGGTTGTTTGAGATTTTGTTTTATAATATCGGCAAGAACATTAATTGCAACTTCATTTTCGCCTCCCTGCGGTAAGATAAGATCGGCATATTTTTTTGATGGCTCAATAAATTGCAAGTGCATTGGTTTTACAGTTTTCTCATATCTTGCAAGCACTTTCCCAATAGACCTGCCTCTATCTATAATATCACGATTGATCACCCTGCTTAAGCGGTCATCAGCATCTGCATCAACAAATACCTTTATATCAAACATCTTACGCAGAAAGGCATTGGTAAGAATAAGTATTCCCTCTACCAAAACAACATGCTTAGGATTAATAGGGATTGTTTCTTTTGACCTGGTGCACGTAAGATAAGAATAGATTGGTTGCTCTATTGATTCTCCACATCTGAGTCTCTTGAGGTGATTAACCAGCAATTTGAATTCAAGGGCCCTGGGATGATCAAAATTGATTTCCTGCCGCTCATCCATTGGCAAATGCCCACTATCCTTATAATAAGCATCCTGGGTGATCACGGCAACTTCTCCTTTTGGGAGTCTTTCAATGATTTTTTTTACAACCGTAGTTTTTCCTGAGCCTGTGCCACCGGCAATTCCTACAATAAGCATATTTTTTTTAATTTCGCATGAACAATATCATCCCAAGATACAAATAATAAGGTTTTATTTTTGACAAACAAACCAAATTTCTAATCAGGTCCTATAAAATATTTGCAATTATGAATGAATTATATCCACTCAAGTTTCATCCAATTGTTAAAGAAGCAATCTGGGGCGGGAACAAACTGGAAAAGCTTTTGAATAAGAACACAGGAAAAATTAAAAAAGCATCTGAAAGTTGGGAAATATCGGGAGTTATGAAGAATGTTTCGGTAGTTCTAAATGGCCCCCTTAAGGATAATAATCTACAGGAACTAATTGAAGTTTATATGGGTGATCTGGTTGGTGATGGTGTGTATGATAAATTTGGTATTGAATTCCCCTTATTGATTAAATTTATAGATGCAAACGATATACTATCCATCCAGGTGCATCCCAATGATGAACTATCCGAAAAAAGGCACAGAGCTTATGGGAAAACTGAAATGTGGTATGTTCTGGAAGCTGAAAAGAATTCTTTCCTGATCACCGGGTTCAATAAAGAAATAAATAAGAAAATCTATTTAGACCATTTTCACCAAAAGAAACTACCTGATATTCTAAATTATGAAAAAGTTTCAAAGGGAGATGTTTTTTATATTCCGGCAGGACGGGTCCATGCAATAGGGCCTGGAATTCTTCTGGCAGAAATTCAACAAACATCTGATGTAACTTATCGTATTTATGATTGGGACAGGGTAGATAAGGATGGTAATGGAAGAGAACTTCATACCGATCTTGCCCTGGAAGCCATTGACTTCGGGCATGTGGATAAGTACAAAACTTCTTACGAAGCAAATATTAACCAAACTTCGCTATTAGTAAGCAGTCCTTACTTTAGCACTAGCATTCTTAGCTTTGATAAGATCATTGACAAAGATTATGTCACAACAGACTCTTTCGTCATTTATATATGTGTAGAAGGAGCATTTTCTCTTCATTACAATTCAGGGATACTGGAAATTAGCAAGGGAGAAACGGTACTGCTTCCTGCTTCATTAAATGAATTTCGGCTGGAACCATCAGAAAAATCAACATTGCTTGAAATATTTAAGCCTTAATTAACCTTAGAATATGAGATCTGTAAATAATAAATTATTACAAAGCCTGAGCTCGTTTATGCTCATTTTATTTTCCCTTTCCGGGTGCCTGAATAATACAGATAAAGGTACACATGACACAAATAACAAAGCAAAAACTGATAGCAGCGGGTATAACGGGGTTTTTAAGAGCTACAGGGATGGCTATTTGTATTCTGAAGTTACATTGAAAAACGGCAAAAAAAATGGCTTATCGGTACGATATTATCCCGGTGGAGGAATTAATATGCAGCTGTTTTATAAGGATGGAATAAAGATAGATACTTCAAAATGGTTTTATACAAACGGGAAGATATACAGGGAAACACCTTATAGGCAGGGGAAAATTCACGGGATACAAAAGAAATATCATAAAGACGGAAGTGTTCTGGCAGAAATTCCATATGCCTTTGGAAAAAGAATTCCCGGATTGAAAGAATTTTCTCAATATGGAAATGAGGTGACAAAATATCCTTCCATTGTAATTCAAAAACAGGACCTGAGATCTTCTTCAAGTAGTTACATTGTTAATATGAGATTATCAAACAATGGTAAAAGAGTAAAGTTTTACAGGGGTTCTTATGTCAATGGAAGCTTTAATGTTGACAAACTTGAATACTTGCTGACTAAAAATGGGCAAAGTAGTATTCACTTTGTTGAAAAGCCCGGATACACCGGTGCAACTAAAATACATATAATAGCAGAATACATAAGCCGGTTGGGAAATAAAAAATATATTACAGTGAAAGTCACTCTTCCATCAGCAAATCTAAAATACTGAATATGCAGATCAAGGAAACAAGATTTATTACCAGCAGTCCGGGTATTCATAAATGTCCCCCACCCGACTTGCCTGAATATGCATTTATAGGAAGGTCAAATGTGGGGAAATCATCTTTGCTAAATATGATTACCAACCGTAAAAAGCTGGCAAAAATCTCCTCCACTCCGGGGAAAACCCAATTGATCAATCATTTTATTATCAATGAAAAATGGTATCTGGTAGATCTTCCCGGCTACGGATATGCACGGATTTCTGTGCATAAAAAACAATCCTGGGAGAAAATGATCAGGGATTATATATATAAAAGGGAGAACCTGATGAGCCTTTTTCTTCTCATAGATTTACGTATTTCTCCTCAGCAAATTGATCTCAACTTCATTGATTTATTAGGGATCAACCAGATTCCTTTTGTAATTGTATTTACCAAGTCTGATAAACTTTCAAAGCTAAAATTGGAATCCAATCTGACCAAATACAAAAAACAGCTACTTAATTCCTGGGAAGATCTACCAGAAATTATTGTTAGTTCATCAATAAACAAGACAGGAAGAGAGGAGATATTAAGCTATATTGAAAGAAGTAACAAATTGTGGAAAAAATAATTTCCGGAAAAAATAAGTATTTCTCATATCCTATTAACTTTGTCTTTTACTTAACCCTCAGCTAACAATATTTTATCATGACAGTAAAAGCCCCTTTGAAATTTTTTTCAGGACGAGCCTCTACTTATTTATCTAAAAAAATTGTTTCCAGTTACGGCACAACCCTGGGCAAAAGTGCCGTTCTTATGTTTAGTGACGGTGAATTTCAACCCTCATACGAGGAATCTGTCCGGGGATGTAGTGTTTTTATTATTCAATCAACTTTCCCGCCAACTGAAAATTTATTTGAACTCTTATTGATGATTGATGCTGCCAGAAGAGCCTCAGCCTACAAAGTTATTGCTGTTATCCCCTATTTTGGGTTTGCAAGGCAGGATAGAAAAGATAAGCCACGTGTATCCATTGGCGCAAAGCTGGTAGCTGACTTGTTGACTGCGGCCGGCGTGGACAAGATAATGACAATGGATTTGCATGCCGATCAGATTCAGGGATTTTTCAATGTTCCGGTAGATCATATTTTTGCTTCCTCCTTGTTTGTTCCTTATATAAAAAATATGAAGCTTGATGATATGGTTATTGCTGCACCGGATATGGGTGGAACAAAAAGGGCAAATGCCTACGCCCGTTTTCTGGATACGGAGATGGTTATTTGTTACAAGCAGAGAAAAAAAGCCAACCATATCGAAGATTTAAGGGTCATTGGTGATGTAAAAGGAAAGAATGTGGTTATTGTGGATGACATGGTTGACACCGCAGGAACTCTCACACTGGTAGCAGATATGATGATGGACCAGGGCGCAAAGAGTGTTCGTGCTTGTGCTACGCACCCGATATTGTCTGGTCCGGCTTATGATAGAATTGAAAATTCATCTCTTGCCGAACTTGTTGTTTCTGATTCTATAC
>DAOWNN010000232.1 GCA_030642585.1 Bacteroidota bacterium
CCACAGCTGCCAATGAGGTGACAGCTACTGCACCTGAAATCAGGAATTGACGTCTGCTAAGGTCGCTTGCATTTTTTTTCATTTTAGTAGCCTTTGCTTTCTTTTAATATTTATTTAATAATCTAAAAGTATCAATTTTTTAACATAAGCCATTTCACATTACAAAATTTTTAATCCTCCTTCGCGTTCCGCTTGTGCCACCGCTAAAGCTTTAGGCGGCACGCGGTCGGCGGACGAGAAGATTGGTTTAATTCCTCGGAGTTCTACTCCGAAATGAGGGGTTCAGGGACCCTTTGGTCTCATATCTTTGATTTTCGTGACAGTTTTGTCAAAAATTAAGTTTCATACCTATATTAAAACTTCTGCCAGCTTCGTAATACAGGCTTTGAACATCCATATTCTTGTAAGCCCTGCTCAAATGTTCCACATAATTTACATCAAAAACATTGGTGATGGAGAAGTACAATTTCAACATTTCTACAGGAGTATAATGTATCTTGAAATCTGTAAGCGTAAAGCCTGGTGTTTCAGTTTCGGAAAAACTTTCTGAAACCCTGGCTTGTTTTGCTACAATCCTGGCACTTAATGCAGCCTCTAATTTTTCAGCCTTATAATTAAGAGACGTGTTTACCGCAAAAGGAGGGATCTCTGACAGAGGTTCATCCCAGCTAATGTTTTGCGCATATGTATAACCCGCACCCAGGTTAAAGCTGAATTTATTAAGAAATTGCACTTCCAGCCCGGCTTCAAAGCCATACATAAAAGCTTTTTTGACATTCATAAACCTCTTGGCATTTTTGGGATTCATACATGGCAGAAATTTGCGATCCAGGCTTGTATCTACTCTGGCTGTTATATAGTTGTTCAGGTAAGAGTAAAATACATCCCCGTAAATTATTGCAGAATTCCATCTTTTTTCAATTTTCAGGTCTGTCTGATAGTTTATTTCAGGATTCAGATATGGGTTCCCTACATACTCATAAGCATCCATTCCCACACTGAAGTGATTGATATACCGTTCCAGCAATTCAGGTGTACGTACACCTCGTCCTAAAGCCCATTGAATTGAGGTGCCTTCATTTAACTGCCATGTGAGGCTGGAATGAACACTGAAACTTATACCTGGGTCTGTTGTTAAATCGTTATTGTAGAGATCTTCAAAATCAGGTGCAGGGTTATTGATGGAGTATGTGGTGTAATCTAAGCGAATGCCGCTTAACCAGGTTATGTCAGAGCTGACCTGGTATTTATTTTCAAAAAACAAACCCAGATTGTCTTTTTCAGAATCCTGCCATACCAAATCCTCAAAATGCATTGGGGGGTCAAAGCTGGCACCTGAACAAGCATTATAGTAAACATCCCTGATTCGTATTCCATCTTTTGCTATGTGCTCATAATCCATTCCAAGGTATATGAAATTATTTTCAGAAGCCTTTATTCCCAGTTCAGTTCTCCCTCCATAAACCATTGCATTTACAGGCGTAACAGCTTGTACAGCTGCATAATTCGGGCGATTATTATTAGACATTTCATGATCCACAAATGAGCCATAAACCTTTGCTTTGATAGAGAATAATTTATCGTTCAGGTACAAGTTCTGATAATCTACAGAAAATATGCTGGCATCGTCCCTGTCTGCATCCATGGGAAGTCCTGCATGAAGAATATCTCTTGCAAAGCCCTGCTGCCAGTTAATTTGAATTCGCTGATGATGGCCCGGGTTAAAGCCTAGTTTTACAGAATAGGCAGTCCTTGTAAATGAAGAAGCTATTTCATCTCCATCACCACTTATATAATTTCCATAATCTTTGTAGCCAGCTCCGATAAGCAGGTCGTAGGATTTATTAACCAGGGCAAGGTTTATATTTCCAAAGTAATTTGAGCCATTTGATTCAAATCCTCCATCTACTGATCCTGAAATTTTTAACACATCTGATTTTTCTGGCCTTTTGGTAATTATATTTAAAATGCCACCAAAGGATGGTCCAAATCGCACACTGTATGGACCTTTAATGATTTCAAGTTTTTCAATATCTTCAGGGCTTATTTGTGAAATTGCAGGATCCATACGGTTTGGGCAGGCATTGGAACTGCGAACTCCCCCGTTGATTTGCACATTCAATTGTTCATATTTATAACCCCGTAATACAGGTTCCATAGCATAGTTTCCTCGCTTTATCACCCCAAAACCACTTTGATTCAGGAAAATTTCCCCAACATCATGAACTCCTTGAAGTTCTATAGATTTCCCTGAAATATTTGATTGAATGATATCCTTGGATGCCCTGGCTGTAACTAATATCTCTTCCAGATGAATGGTATCCATTTGGGAATAGATACTACCTGAGGCCAGGAGTAATACTGCTATTGAAATAAATATATATTTTATTGACATTTCAATTTTCTGTTAGTAAGATGATTTTAAATATTTCCTGAAGCAGCTGAACTTCGTGTGCTTCAGGCAGGTACATTATTGAAGATTCCTTAAAAAAACCTTTCAGGCAATTATAATTGCCAAAATTCACGATGAATTAAGGACTTGAAATCTGAAATCAGCAAGCTGAAAGTAAAAGGAACTCTATCAGACGATATGTTTAGGTGGGGGAGATGGGATTTCCCGAACAGCTTCCTTAATAGAAAAGCTGTATTGCAGGTACTGAAAACCAGCGTTAGTATCAATGTATTGGTACGAGAAAATATCACTGCTCAGATATACAAGGTTATTTACTTCAGGGCCAGGATTAACAGGGGCTGGTGCTTTCCGGGTTTTTGAATCTTCGCATGCCCTGTCCATAATAGCTTTCAGGTAGCATTCATCACCAATCATTGAATCAGAAAAATTCAAATGCAAACAGGTTATTTTGTTGTCTTTATTCAAATGCTGGTAGGCAAGTGAATAGAAATAAGGAAAGCTGGGTGCCAGTAACAGAACCAGATAAGCGAATAATAAGAGTATAGACACAAATTTTCTCATCCTAATGTAAAGGTAGTAAAATTTGGATTTCTAATAATCAGAAATAATATTTTTTTCTTCCCATATATATTTAGGTGAATTATCTCTGAGTATAAATTTGGGTTTGGAAAATGGAGCCAGACGCTCCAGGAAATCCAGAACTACAAGTATTGGAGCCCCGTAATAGAATTTAACATCTTCATTAAAATCCCATATGTGTTCTACATAATTATAAAGTCTGTAAGGGGAATCTCCCACATTGTCTCCATCCTTATCAAAGCCCTGATAATCATCAAAGTAGTTGTTTATCCAGCGATTTCCATTGGCTGTTTTTCCTTGAGCTACTACCTGGCTTAAGTTGTTATGGAAATAGTTTTCCTTAATTAAATTTCCTTCCTGGTTAGTATGGAAAAAGCAACCGGCTACACAAAAGGCTATTTCATTGTAGGCAATAGTATTTGTTTTTTCCGGAACGAAAGGAGACACATCAAAATGAATGCCTTCGGCCGAATAGATAAACCGGTTATAAAGGATCTGATTTGAGGATGTTTCCTTTAATCCCAGGCACATTCCACTGATTCCTGTAGACCCAACTATCAGGTTATGGGTCATAATAGTACGCTCACTGTACATAAGAAATACGCCTACAGAATTATTATAAAATTCATTTGCCCTGATTCGGTTGTTATGGGCATACATAAAATGAATGCTGTAGCGATTTCCTACTCCCTTATTCTCCTCAATTAAATTTTCTTCGGAATACCAAATCACCATATCCCGCACATCATGCCAGTAATTTCCATGCAGGGTATTTCTTTTAGCCCACCATAAACGTATTGCGTCACCTTTCAGGGCTTTTGATCTGCGGGTTAGAGAGGAAATTTCATTATGCTTGATTAGATTTCCGTCTGATTTAAAAATGTCAATTCCAAAGAGGCATTCCTTGATCCGGCAGTTTTCTACTGTATTATAACTACCGGTAATTTTCACTCCACAATCAATTCTATCATGTGATCCTCCGGAATTTGTAATTACAAGATTCTTTATGTGAATGCTGTCTCCCTCAAGGTAAAGTACACTTTCAAAGTTCATCCCGGAAATAATTGCATTTCCTTGTCCGTCAAGAATAATTCTGTTCTTTTTAATGAAGACAGGACCAGTATAATAGCCGGGTTTAAGGAGAATGGTATCTCCCTCCGAAGCCAGGTCAATAATATCCTGGACTGGAATAGGGGTAGAATCCTGCAATGTGAAATCGAAAGACTGCAGGGTGCCGAATTTCCTTTCCTGACTTTGAGCCAGGAAGGGGCTTATCAGGAATAGACAGAGAAGTATTTTGTTTTTCATATGTGCTATGATCCTTAATTAGCAATCTAAATTCCTGGTGCCTTTGTGTCTTTATGTCTTTGTGACTATTTTTTTTGCCACCCCAGCACAGTCATTCTTCCTTAGGTGGCAGGCTCAGTGAAATAAAGACTTCGTCTTTGCTACGAAGTAGCATTTCACAGGGCAGGCCAAGGCTCTAAGGCACTAAGCTGCCTGCC
>DAOWNN010000018.1 GCA_030642585.1 Bacteroidota bacterium
ATATGGAAATTGGAGTTTTATCCTGAAATCAGGAAACCCAGGATGGCAATAAATCCAAAGATAAAGATTGCTGCTCCGGCAATTTTGTTCATCCAGAAAATTCCTCTCAACCTTATCCTGGCCCTGAATTTATTGACTACTGAGCTAATTAAGAACCACCAGGCTGAGGAACCTGCAAATATACCTGCGATAATTGTAAAAGCCGGGGCAAAGGAATCTCTGTCAAAAAGATTCAGGGTCGTAAATACAGCAAGAAATGCAAAAAGTATAAATGGGTTGGTCAGAGTAAGAAACATGCCTGAGAAAAAATGCCAGACTCTTCTTTTATCATTTACATTTCTGTACCGGAACTTCTTAACAGGATTACTTAAGAATATCCTGAGTCCAAGCAACAAAATAATAACAGAGCCAAGCAAATGGAAATAGAATTGTCCTGCTTCCATAAAATGTACAATGAAAGAAACACCAAAACCTGCAATTATTGCATAAATTGTATCAGCAGTGGCCACTCCCATACCTGATAAAAAGCCAGAAGTCCTTCCATTATTCAATGTTCTGTGAATGCATAGTAAACCCATGGGGCCAAAAGGAAATGACATCAGTACCCCAATTAATATGCCTTTAAAGAACAATAATACATCCATAGGTCAAAATATAACTCCTGTGCAGATTACTACAAAAATTATGCAAAAATAGGCATTGAATCTGATGATACAAAATTTATTTGACACAAGTCACTGAAATAGAGCTGAGAAATTGTAAAATAAATTATTGAGAGCAAGAAAAGCTTGAGGAATTTGATTTTCACGAATAAAGCTATCTTTGTTGAAATTTGAATCTATGGACTTGAACAAAAAAAAATGGCAATGGGCATTGCTGCTTTTTCTTGCTTTTATTTGGGGAACTTCATTCATTTTAATGAAGAAAGGTCTTGAATCATATACCAACAATCAGGTTGCATCTTTTCGAATATTTTTTACTTTTTTATTTTTTACTCCCTTCCTTTTTAACAGAATCAGTAAAATCAATAAGAAAAATATCTTATCCCTCATTATAGTCGGAGTAATAGGAAACGGTATCCCTGCTTACTTATTTACCAAGGCACAAACACAGATTGACAGCAGCCTTGCCGGAATACTTAATTCCCTTACACCCCTGTTTACACTTATCATAGGATTGGTTTTCTACAAAAGTCATTTCAAGCTTGTGAATATTCTGGGGCTTGTTCTTGGCTTCCTGGGAGCAGTGGGTTTGATTTTTCAGGGTTCCCCCGGTGGATTTGAGATTAAAACAAGCGGATATGCCTTTTTTGTAGTAGCGGCTACTTTATGTTATGGGGTAAGTGTTAATGAAATAAAGCATAAACTAGACGATCTTGATGCCTTAAGCATTGCTTCGCTTTCCTTCATGATCATTGGGCCATTTGCAGGACTAAACCTTTTGTTTTCTGACCTTCAAAGTTCCTTCGTTACGCCTAATGCTGTACAGAACCTGATTTTCATTGTAATCTTATCTTTATTCAGCTCGGTAATTGCTGTGGTTTTGTTCAATGTGCTGATTAAATATACTACAGCTATTTTTGCTGCATCTGTGACTTATATTATTCCTGTTTTTGCAATGCTCTGGGGCCTGTTTGATGGTGAAAGCATTCTTGTTAATGAAGTATTATGGATCTTCGTAATACTAATTGGCATTTCCCTTGTAAATAAGAAAAAATTAATTGATGTTTAATCTCTGCTCTTCATTATGATGAAATTGAGTAAAAAGCACATTTTCCTTCTACTTGCCTTAAGTTCAATTCTACTTAGCCTTCCCTGGTTTAGACAGTTTTCCGGTCTTATTTTATTTATCGCCTTCCTCCCTCTGCTCATTCTGGAAAGAGTGCTTTATGAAAACAGGGATTCAAACAAATCAAGTCTGGCCTTACTCTATTCTACCGCGGTGTTTATTCTATGGAATATTGCCACAACATACTGGATTTACAAAGCCACCCTTTTTGGAGCTATTGCAGCCGTCATTATCGGTTCTTTTTTAATGTCTATGGCATTCTGGCTTTTCCATATTACCCATAGAAAACTGGGACACGGATTCGGATACTTTGCTTTCATTGTATACTGGATAGGTCAGGAACACCTTTATCTAAACGGTGAGTTATCATTCCCCTGGTTAAGTCTTGGAAATGGTTTTGCAAAAGATATTCGTCTCATCCAATGGTATGAATTTACCGGATCTACAGGTGGTACACCCTGGATTTTACTTGTAAATATACTCCTGTTTTTAATTTTATGGGACTTCATCCAAAAGGGAAATGTCAGAGGCAGGATAACTGAGGTCGTGTTTGTTGTTTTTCTAATTTTTGTTCCATTAACTTATTCCTTTATCCGGTTTAGCCAGTATAAGGAAAATAATGACCCGAAGGAGTTTGTTGTTATACAGCCCAATATTGACCCATACAATGATAAGTTTGAGGGACTTTCTAATGCTCAACAGCTGGAGATTATCCTTCAACTGGCAGATTCATTAACAGGTGCTGAAACAGATTATGTAGTAGGTCCGGAAACAGCCCTGAATGATAACATCTGGGAAAATAACCTGGGATCCAACAGAAGTATTCAGAAAATTGAAAATTTTGTTTCTAAGCACCCTGCTGTAAAATTCATCATCGGACTTACCTCTAACTATCAGTACGCTAAAGAGGAAACTCCCTCCCCGACTGCACGACAATTTTTTGATTCTGATGGCCATTATGATGTTTATAATGCCAGCATACAAATTGATTCTACCACAAAGTACCAGGTCTATCATAAATCTAAACTGGTTGTTGGGGTTGAAAAGGTTCCATTCCCCCGCTTGCTGAAAAGTGTAGAAAGTCTGATTATTGATCTTGGTGGAACTACCGGGGGTTATGGCACTCAGGCTGAAAGATCTACAATAAATGACACAAACGGGAACACTAAAATCGGAACTCTGATATGTTATGAATCGGTATACGGAGATTATGTTACAGACTACATTCAAAATGGTGCAAACATACTGTTGGTTATAACAAATGATGGTTGGTGGGGAAATACGGCAGGGTACAAACAACTTTTAAGTTTCACCAGCTTGAGGGCAATTGAAACGAGAAGGAGTATTGCCAGGTCGGCAAATACGGGAATTTCTTGTTTTATCAATCAGAAAGGAGAAATTTCCCAGGCTACAAAATGGTGGGTCCCGGCAGTAATAAAAGGAGAATTAAACCCAAATGAGAAAATAACTTTTTATGTAAAACATGGGGATTTTATAAGCAGGATACTTTCCTTTTTTGGCATTATAACCATTTTATATACCATTGTGGCTTTGCTTATTGCTAAAAAGAGGTAAGACCTGGAATATTGGATGAATGGAATGATGGAATCACAAAATTCAAATCATAAAAAATAAATAAAATCCAAAAACTAAAAAGATGCTATCCAAAGGGCAATTTCCTGATTAGTTTTCAGGTAAAAAGCATTTTCATAACTTTATGCTTGCATCAGCATGAAATGGTCAATCTTCATATTACTTATACTCATACCTGTTTTCTTATGTGGGCAGGAAGCTATCAGCCCGGGGAAATCAGTTCTTAGCGGCTATGTGAAAGATGAAAATGGGGAAGTACTCATTGGGGCTCACATATATATTAACGAATTAGAGACAGGAACCTCCACTAATAATTACGGATTCTACTCCCTGAATTTAGATCACGGTTCTTATCATATCAAATGGTCTTTTATTGGTTTTAAATCTCAATCCGTAATTTTGGAGATTCATGACAATACGGAGTTAAATATTGAACTTGTTGCTCAAACTGAAGAGTTGGGTACAGTAAAGATAGAAAGTGACCGCTACTCCCAACTGAGGATGCTTAGAATGAGTTCCATGCAAATTTCTCCCCAAACTATTAATAAAATTCCCTCACTTGCCGGGGAAGCTGACCTGATTAAAGCTATTGAACTACTTCCAGGGATTCAACCTGCCGGGGAAGGGCTTTCAAACTTTGTGGTACGGGGAGGAAACTATGATCAAAATCTAATTATTCTGGACGAGGCCATTATTTACAATCCCTCCCATCTACTGGGGTTTTTTTCAATCTTTAATCCCGATGTTATAAAATCTGCAAGAATCTATAAGGGAGATTTCCCTGCCAAATTTGGGGGGAGATTATCTTCCCTCCTGGAGGTAAACATGAAGGATGGGAATAGCTCCCATTTCTCAGGATCAGGTGGAATTAGTACAATAGCTAGCAGGATAACGCTGGAGATTCCCATACTTAAAAATAAGGGATCTGTTCTAATCTCGGGCCGTAGATCTTATATTGACATCTACCTGCCTTTATCAAAGGATGAAGATGTAAAAAACAACAATATATACTTTTATGATTCCTACCTGAAAGTAAACTATCAAATCAACAAGAAAAATAAGATCTTCATTTCAAGCTATTTTGGAAGAGACGTATTTAAATACAGGAATGAGTATTATGTAAACTGGGGGAACATCACCGGCACTGTTCGCTGGAATCATCTTTTTTCATCCCGAATTTTCTCCAATCTTTCAATTGTTTACAGCAGGTATGATTACAGATTAGGACAAACTGCCGATCTAACCGGTGTGGAATGGAATTCCTCCTTATCGGATATAAGACTTAAATATGACTTTAGCTGGTATCTAAACCCTGAAAATACTGTCAAATTTGGCCTTTCATCCTCCTCCAACAGCTTTGAACCGGGTTATATTATTGCAGGCAGTGAAACTTCGATTTTTAATGATTTCTCAATTCCATCGGCTCACACCTTCGAACACTCCATTTATCTGTCGAATGAACAAAAAATTGGATCGCGACTAGCACTGTCATATGGCATTAGGGGGAGTTTGTTTCAGAATGTTGGCGAGGCTACTATATATAATTTCAATGAAAACTTTGAGAAAGTTGATTCCAGCTTTTATCCCAAAGGAAAGATATTCAATAGCTATTGGGGTTTTGAGCCCAGGCTGGGTTTGAAAATAATACTATCCCCCAAGTCAGCCCTTAAAGCCAGCTATTCCCGCACAATTCAATATCTTCATCTCGTTTCCAACACATCCACCGGAACGCCACTGGATGTGTGGGTCCCTTCCGATCCCAATATTAAACCTCAAAAAGCAGATCAGCTTGCTCTTGGTTTTTTCAGGAGTATCCTGGATGACAAGATGGAATTTTCCTGTGAAGTATATTACAAGAAAATGAAAAACCAGATTGATTACAAAAACCATGCTGATCTGATCTTAAATCCTGAACTTACCGGGGAACTTCGATTTGGTGAAATGGAGTCATATGGTATTGAATTTTTATTCCAAAAAAAAACAGGGAAATGGCAGGGGATGGCCAGTTATACACTCGCAAAAACCGTAAAGATGTTTCCTGACATCAATGATGGAAGAGCTTTCCCTGCAGGATATGACAGACGGCATGACCTTTCGTTACTCAGTTCATATGAAGCCGGAAAGCGGTGGCGATTTTCCGCCACATGGGTGTACCTGAGCAGTGCTCCCGTAACCTTACCCCTTGGCAGATATATTTTTGGCAATGTAGTTTTACCTCAGTACTCCGGGAGAAATGCATACCGCCTGTTTGCATATCACAGGTTAGACTTAAGTGCCACATTAAAAAGTAAACAGCGTACGGATAAAAAGATTCACGGAGAATTAAATTTTTCAATTTATAATGTTTACAATCGTAAAAACGCCTGGTTCATTTATTTTCAGGCAGATGAAGATCAGCCTCTTGTAACCGGGGCTTATAAACTATATCTTTTCCCAATCATTCCTTCTCTTAGCTACAATTTCAAATTCTGAATAAATGAAGCCATCAGGATATATATTATTCTTTGTGATTTTACTAACTTTCCTTATGTCATCCTGTACAGAGAAGGTTGATATCCCATTGGATCAGTATACTTCAACTATCGTAATTGAGGGGGCTCTTTCGAATGCCATGACAAGTCATACTGTGAAAATATCAAGCAGCCAGGAATACTTTGATGATTCGCAACCGCACATGCTTGAAGGTGCTCTGGTAAGTGTTACAGATAGCTCAACAAGCTATTATTATACAGAGACTCAACCCGGCATATATTTTCTGGGTTATCTCCGAACCTCTCCCGGGCAACAGTATGTGTTGAATGTTGAATTGGGAAACCAGGTATACACTGCTTCCACAATAATGCCACGCACTCCTGATATTGATTCTATAAGCTTTGAAGCGGATGCCTCTAATCATGGCTGGGTTTTTGTTAAATTACATGCACAGGAAAATCCTTTGCCGGGAGATTATTATTTCTGGGGAGTTTACAAAGACTATGTCTACCAATCAGACAATATAACGAAGCTGCATTATTTAAGTGATATACTTATTAATGGTTCCTACATTGATGGCCTCAAGGTACAAACTGTTGAGGCAAATCCCGGAAGCCGGGTAAGTCTCCAGATGGCGAATATTACCAGGGATTACTATAATTACAGTATTGCCATCCTTAAAGAAACGGTTTATACCACCGGCCCCTTTAAACCGGCACCTGCGAGCCTGCAAGGAAATATCAGCAATGGGGCCCTGGGTTTCTTTTATGCATACAATGAAGTTTTATATACTGCTATTGTATTTGATATAGAGTAAAGCAGGCACTAAACTTTGTTTGTAAATACAACCCCCTATAGCCTTTTTTTACCTGTTTTCCGCAATGTAACATCCAATAGCAAAACAATTAGACTATTTAGTGAAGGCCTCAAAACCACTGTCGAGGAAATCAATATATTCCTTCACATTCAGGTTATACGACATTGGCTCCACAAGTGCTTCTCCATTATGATCAACTATTACATAATAGGGCTGGGAGTTCATTTCAAACATAGAAATTTGAATATCTGCATTCACTTTGCCAATTGTCTTTTTTGTTTTTCCATCTACTTTTGATTGAACCCATTCCTCTTCCGGCAATTTGGTCCGGTCATCCACATAAAGAGCAATGATTACAAAATTCTCTCTCAATCGTTTCAAGACTTCAGGATCTGACCAAACCTTTGATTCCATCTCCTTGCAATTGCTGCAGGCATGTCCTTTAAAATCAAGAAAAACAGGCTTATTGAGTTCCCTGGCACATTTCATACCCTGCTCATAATCATAGTACCCATCAAGATCATACGGGAGGTGCAAAAAACCGGCATACTTCGCATCTTCACATTTAGCACTTGTTTTAAGTGTCCCAAAACTTATATTAGCTCCCTGAACTCCTGGGTTCTTATTAAGCTTAAAACTTTGCTTTTCCATTGGAGGGATCATACCGGAGACAGCATTTAATGGAGCCCCGAATAGTCCCGGAACCAGATAGACCACAAAAACAAACACTGCAATCACCAGCATGGTTCTGAAAAACCCAATATGAGGAAGATCACTATCATGCAAAAACTTTATTTTGCCAAGCAGGTAAAAACCCATCATTGAGAAAATAACAATCCAAATAGCCAGGTAAACTTCCCTGGAGAAAATATTTAAGTGATAGATCAGATCTATAGTTAATAAGAACTTCATTCCAAATGCAAGAACAATAAAGCCAAGAACAACTTTTATTGAATTCAGCCAGCCGCCAGATTTTGGAAGTTTATTTATCCATGAAGGGAATATTGCAAAAAGGGTAAACGGAATGGCAAAAGCCAGGCCAAAACCAAACATCCCTATAGTAGGTCTGATAATATCTCCCGATGCTGCCTCAACAAGCAATGCACCAACTATTGGCCCGGTACATGAAAAAGACACCAGAACAGTGGTAAGACCCATAAAAAAAGCGGCAATATAGCCTCCTTTATCAGCCTGCTTATCTGCTCTGTTAACAATACTGCTTGGAAGAACCATCTCAAATAAGCCAAGAAAAGAGGCTGCAAAAACCATAAAAAGAGTAAAGAAAATAAGATTGGGTATCCAATGTGTACTCAGGTTATTTGCAAAATCTGCTCCTGCACTGGTAAGGGAAACAATTAATCCGATTGCAGTATAAATAAACATTATTGAAAAGCCGAAAATAAAGGCTTTAAGAATGGCTTTTGCTTTGTTTTCAGTGCCTTGTGAGAAGAATGCAACTGTCATTGGTATCATTGGGAACACACAAGGCGTGAGTATCCCGACGAAGCCCATAAGCATAGCAAACAAAAAGAAACCAAGCAGTCCGGATTTTGTAGATTTGCTCTCTGTATCTGCTTCTTTTGTTATTGCTTTCTCTGTAGAAGAGGTCTCATTTGCATTTATTGAATAAGAGAATTCTTCTTCAGTGGGTGGCAGGCATCTCTCGTCATCACAAGACATAAACTCAACATATCCCTCAATTCTAAAATTCTCCTGGCTCAAAACTTTAATTTTTTGCTTAAATACTGCTTTGTAAGAGAACATTCCCAGCTCCATATCAAAGCTGGAATCATATACTTTATCTGATTCTGTTACTTCAACAACTTCTCCTATTCTCTCATATTTATCTGATTCAACAAACACAAAACTTGTAGGGATTGGACCTCCTGCAGGCAGATCCAGGGAATACAAATGCCAGGTTTCATCAATACTGGCTTCAAACACCAGTTCAATTTCTTCTGCTCCGGACTCTTCCAGGTAAAAGGTCCATTGTACGGGTGTCAATACCTGAGAAAATATACTTCCGGAAATCAGGATAGATAATAAAGAAAGTGTTAATAATCTTCTTTTCATTTTCCGTTTATTAAATATGAGTCACAAAAATACAGGAGTAAGGTTATAATTAATGTCATTTATCCGACATACCATTCAGAATCACCTCATCATCATATTTATCATGAATATGATATTCAAGGAAACCATAAGAGGTATTGGTTTCGACAGTGATCTTACAATTGAGGTTTTTTCTCCACTTGCGAAGAATAGAAAATATCCCCTGATTCAAATATGCACCAATAAAAGGATGCACTTTCAGGCTAAGCTTCCTGAATTTGTGTTTTTCAATAATCTCCCGGATTGAATTTTCAATCTCGTCAAGGAATAAAATACTTGCTGAGACCTTGCCGGTTCCCTTGCAAGCCGGACAGGTTTCCTGTGTTTCAACATGCATTTCGGGCCGTACTCTCTGTCTGGTAATTTGCATCAGTCCAAACTTGCTCAAGGGTAAAACATTATGCTTGGCTCTATCGTCAGACATACCTTCCTTCATCCTCTCATGGAGCACTTGTCTGTTGGCCTGGTTGGTCATATCGATAAAATCCACTACAATAATACCTCCCATATCTCTGAGCCGAAGTTGACGGGAAATTTCATCTGCAGCGGCAAGATTTACCTGCAGGGCATTTGTTTCCTGGTCGTCTCCAGATTTTGAACGATTACCACTGTTTACATCTATAACATGAAGAGCCTCGGTATGTTCTATAATCAGGTAAGAACCACTTTTAAAGGAAACCGTTTTCCCGAATTGTGATTTTATTTGCTTATTAATCCCAAAGTGTTCAAATATCGGAGCCTTTCCTGTAAACAGCTTAACAATTTTTGTTTTTTCAGGAGCAATGCTGTTGATATAATCTTTAATTTCCCTGTGCAGGGCTTTATCATTTACATAAATACTATTGAAAGACACATTCAGGATATCCCTCAGAAGCACAGTAGTTCTGTTTAATTCCCTGATAACCAATTTTGGAGGTGTTGCACTTCTGATCTGAAGAAAAGAATCTTCCCATTTCTCAATTAGGGTCCGTAATTCAGAATCGAGCAAGGCCACCTTTTTCCCTTCTGCGGCAGTACGTACAATAATCCCAAAATTTTTTGGCTTAATACTTTGAAGAAGTTTTTTCAATCGGTTTCTTTCATCCAGTGATTCTATCTTCTGTGAAACAGAAACCTTATCTGCAAAAGGCATTAAAACAATATTCCTTCCTGCCAGAGAGATCTCCGAGGCAAGCCTGGGGCCTTTCATAGAAATTGGCTCCTTGGCAATTTGCACCAGTATAGGCTGACCGGGTTTAAGAACATTTGAGATTTTCCCATCTTTGGGAATATCTGGTTCAGATCTGAATTTAGGCAAAGGAATTGGTTTTCCTTTCCTGGAAAGGGCCATATTCAAATACTTATTTAAAGATTGAAACTGGGCTCCCAGATCAAGATAATGAAGAAAGGCATCTTTCTCGTAACCAACCTCCACAAAAGCGGCATTTAAGCCTGGCATTATTTTTCGTACTCTTCCTAAAAATACATCCCCTACAGAAAACTGTATATCGGCTTTTTCTTTATTAAGCTCAATCAGTCTTTTTTCTTCCAGAAGGGCAATTGTAATTTCATCAGAAGTTGCATCTATTATTATTTCATTGTTCACAATTCCATATAGTTTTATTGAATAAAACGAAACAGAACAATTGCAACATGAAGAAATACAATAAACCTAAAGGCCCTGGCGGATCTTTAGGTTTATCAAAAATTTCTAAATAAATTGATAAAAGGTTATTTCCTCTTCTTATGTCTGTTTTTTCTCAAGCGCTTCTTTCGCTTGTGAGTAGACATCTTATGTCTTTTTCTTTTTTTTCCGCTTGGCATATCCTCTCAAATTTGCTGCTAATTATCTCTTAACATTGCTTTTCACCTTGCCAACAAAGGATTTAGCGGGCTTAAAAGAAGGAATAAAATGCTCAGGAATAATGATTGTGGTATTCTTTGAAATATTCCTTGCTGTTTTCTTAGCTCTTTTCTTAATAACAAAGCTTCCAAAACCTCTCAAATATACATTCTTATCCTTAATAAGTGAGTCTTTAACGGTTTCCATAAAAGCTTCAACTGTCTTCTGAACTGTTACCTTTTCAATACCTGTGTTTTTTGAAATCTCATTTACAATGTCTGCCTTAGTCATTTTTCTAAATTCTTTAGTTATCAATTAATTACAATTAGTTTCTTTTCGGACTGCAAATATAAAAAGATTTTTAATTATTTATTCAAATGAGTAAGTTTTATTTTTTATCGCATGCAAAAGATCTATAATAGTGAGGCTTTAAAACCGTAGATGCAATACAAAATGTATCATAGTAAAAGAGTTTGTAATTGGTATAGAAAAGCCCTATTTTTACAGGGTACCTTTTTGACAAATTAAAATGATAAATAAAGTGATTTTAGTGGGGAACGTTGGTCGTGACCCGGAAGTTAGATACCTGGATAGCGGAGTTGCTGTTGCCAAGTTTCCTCTTGCAACCAGTGAAACATATACTAATAAAAGCGGTGACAGGGTAACCAATACTGAATGGCATAACATTGTGATATGGCGAAAATTAGCCGAAGTTGTTGAAAAATATGTTCACAAGGGTCAGCAACTGTACCTGGAAGGAAAAATCAGCAGCCGGTCCTATGATGATAAAGAAGGGATTAAAAGATATATCACTGAGGTTGTTGTTGATAATTTACAAATGCTTGGCAAGAAATCTGATGGAGACAGAAGCACTTCAACAGATGGGGAAAGTGAGACAGTAAAACAGGACAACGAAAATACCAGGGATGCCAACCCAATTTCATCCGGAGCTTCAGAGACAAAAGATCTCTCACCTTCAAGCGATGAGGATGATCTTCCTTTCTAGTATTCACAATTAATAATTTGCTTTGGAACCGGGAAACCTAATTCCACTAGCCCTCCTGGCTAATTTTCACCTTACAGTGCAAGCACCAGATCCTGTGATCATTGTGTGGATGATGTTGTTGCTTGTTCTTTTGCTTTGCTCAGCATTAATTTCAGGATCTGAAGTTGCTTTTTTTTCTCTTTCCCCTTCTGATCTTAAAAGCTTAAAGTCAAAAAACACAGCCTCCTCAATTAAGATCATAAAACTATTGGCAAAACCTGAACATCTGCTTGGAACAATATTGGTTGTAAACAATTTTGTAAATGTTTCCATTGTAATTATCTCTGCCTATGTTACCAATTCAATCCTGGATTTTGGGGAAGCAAAGCTAATTGGATTTATTATACAGGTAATATTCATAACATTCCTACTACTACTCTTCGGTGAGATACTGCCAAAGATCTATGCAAATCAATATGCCCAGAAATTTTCGTCTTTTATGGCCACATCTGTTTTATTTCTACAAAAAATATTCATGCCCATAAGCTCTTTGCTGGTGTCTTCTACAAAACTGGTAAACAAAAGGCTGAGTGTTAAGAAATCAAATATTTCAATGGATGAACTATCTGATGCTCTTTCCCTGACTGAGACTAAGATCACTGAAGACAAGCAAATACTAAAGGGCATTGTAAAATTTGGGAATATTGATGTAAAAGAGATAATGAAATCTCGTTTAGATGTTTTTGCAATAAGTATGTCCACTCCATTTCAAAAACTGCCTGATGATATTCTTAAATCTGGTTACTCTCGAATTCCGGTTTATTCTGATTCTTTTGACCAGATAAAAGGGATATTGTATATAAAAGATTTACTCCCTCATATGCATAAAGGAGCAAAATTCAAATGGCAATCTCTTCTCCGGCCGCCCTATTTCGTTCCTGAAGCCAAAAAAATCAATGACCTGCTCGAAGAGTTTCAGAGGAGGAAAATCCACCTGGCAATTGTTATTGATGAATATGGAGGCACTAGCGGAATAGTAACACTGGAAGATATCCTTGAAGAAATAGTTGGAGAAATTAAGGACGAGTTTGATGAGGATGAGGATTTTTTCACCCGGGTTGATGATTCGACATGGGTGTTTGAAGGAAAAACCTTGTTGAATGACTTTTATAAAGCCCTGGAAAAATCTGAAAATATTTTCGATGAAATCAAAGGAGAAGCAGATACCCTGGCCGGCTTAATTCTGGAAATTAAAGGAGAGATTCCTGAAAAAAATGAAATTTTCCATCTTGGAGGATTTGAATTTAAAATTGAATCCGTGGATGAGCGCAGGATTAAAAGAATAAAAATAACACGTAACAGGGAAAAGAATGAAACGAATATGTAAATAGGAATAAGATGAATAAGAAGTTATTTTCGGGACTATTTGCAGTTATTCTTTTTTTCATAGCTCTTTCCACAGCTTGCCACCGGAACCACACGCCAAAACCCCGTGGCTACTATCGAATCAGCTTCCCTGAAAAAATTTATCAAAACTATTCTGGACCCTGTCCCTATTCCTTTGAATACCCGGTGTATGGGGAGGTTTTAAAAGACAATGAAAAAGGATCTGAACCTTGCTGGATCAATATCGATTTTCCAGCATATAACGGAAAGATCCATATTAGTTATAAACCCGTATTCAATAATTTAAATGCCTACCTGGAAGACACCTATACCCTTGCATACAAACATACTGTAAAAGCCGAATCTATCAGGGAGCAATTGATTCTGAACAGTGACAAAAAGGTTTTTGGGATACTCTATGATATTGAAGGGAGCACTGCATCTTCTGTTCAGTTTTTCCTGACTGACAGCACACAACATTTTTTAAGAGGGGCATTGTATTTTAAAACCACCATTGATAAAGATTCACTGGCTCCCATTATTGAGTTTTTCAGGGAAGATATAATCCATTTCATTGACAGTTTTGAATGGAATTAAGAATATTTTGTATCTTCCTGCATAATTTTATCCAGGGATGGGCCTTAAAGAAAAAAGAGAAATAAATGGATGTCTTCTTGGAAGCTGGGAAATCAATGAAGACCTTGAAAGCCTGAAATCCATGGTGAAGCTTGACCCTGATGAAATTGAAAGAATCAATAACTTCAGATCTTATGCACGCAGGCTGGAATACTTAAGTGTTCGTGTCCTCTTGAAAACTATGATTGGCAGAAATGCCAGGATCATTTATGACCACACCAATAAACCATTTATTAAAGACAATTCCTACCAAATCAGCATTTCCCATTCCAATAAATTAACATCCATTTTGTTAAGTACTACCAATAAAGTTGGGATTGACCTTGAATATATGTCACACCGAATTTCCAGGATTTCACATAAGTTCATTAACCAGGAAGAAGTTATTTCTGAAGACCCCGGTTTAAAAAGGTATCATTTATATATTCACTGGTGTGCAAAAGAAGCTCTTTATAAAATTTGTGATAAAGGACTGCTAAACTTTAAGGAACACATGTTTATTAAGCCTTTTGAAGTCAATGATTCAGGGAACATTAAAGGAATGATAAAGATCGGGAAAAGGACCCAGAAGTTTGATATGTCTTACTTTAAAACAGGTAATTATATTACTGTTCTATGTTATAAATAAAAAAATATGATTTACGAATCCATTATAAATAAACTCAAAAAGCAAAAATTATTGGCCGTTCTGATTGATCCGGAGAATTATTCAGAATCGGAACTATCTATCCGCATTAAGATTGCCGATCGGCAAAAAGTTGATATTATTTTGATTGGTGGTAGCCTGGTATCCTCTAATCTTCACAGGCCCATTGAAACCATAAAATCACTGTGCAATATTCCTGTTGTACTGTTTCCGGGTAGTTTGTTGCAAATTTCGGGGAATGCAGATGGCATATTATTAATATCACTGATATCGGGCAGGAATCCAGAGAATCTTATTGGCAATCATGTAGCTGCGGCTCCCACATTAAAAAAATCAGGGCTTGAGATTCTTTCTACCGCCTATATGTTAATTGGGAATGCTGACGATTCGGCAGTTGGATATATGAGCAATACAAGGGCCATACCTGGGACAAAGACAGATATTGCTTCGGCAACTGCCATCGCAGGGGAAATGATAGGGCATAAACTAATTTATCTTGAGGGTGGAAGTGGTGCAGGGAAACCCATTACTGCAAAAATGATTACCGCCGTAAAAAAATGTATTTCATCTCCCCTGATTGTTGGTGGAGGAATTAGAAGCAGGAAAGACGCCGAAGCTTCCTATGCAGCGGGAGCAGATATTCTTGTTGTTGGTAATGCAATAGAAAAAAACCCGGATCTTATTGCTGAAATTAGTGGGGCCAGATTTTTGGATTATTTGTAAGAATTAGCTATTTATTTGAACTTAATTGTTTACACTAAATTCCTTAAGATAATTATGTTTACTCACAGCTTTTTGCCACAAAGTGGCTAAATTTGAATAACCGTCCCGGAACGGGGCGGTTAATGGCAAACCATATAAAAGATCTCTGAAGGAGGTCAA